>JANOQB010000578.1:0-3500 GCA_031422215.1 Cytophagales bacterium
AGGCACCGAAATGGAATAGGCTCCGCTTGAGTTGGTGGTTGTGCCAGTAGTGGTGCCTTTCAATAAAACATTAACACCCGGCAAACCGCTCCCGTCATCAGCGGAAGTTACTAGGCCGGTAATGGTGCGGTGCTGCGCCACAGAAATTGCTGACACCAATAGTATCAGGGCGATGATCATGAGCATGTTCTTTTTCATATACGTGGGGTTAAATTTTCTGTAGGATTCATTCCCTTGAACAATTCCATAAAACATTTTAAAAAAAATTTAACTTGACGGATTGAATATGCCATTGACTGACCAAGAACTGCTCGCACACTACAAGGCCACCGGACAGCTTGCCCTGGTGAGCGAGTTATATTTGCGGTATCAGGGTCTAGTGTATGGTGTGTGCCTTAAATATTTTCGCGACCGGGACGATGCCAAAGATGCCGTGATGAACCTTTTTGAAAAGCTTGTGCCGACACTTAAAACCCATGAAGTAGAAAATTTCAAAAGCTGGCTTTATGTTACGGCCCGCAACCACTGTTTGATGCAGATTAGATCGGGAAAAGGTAAATTCACTGAACAATTGCAATCCCAACTTATGGAAAACACTCTTTTGCTGCATCCAGAGGAGGAACCCGAACTGGAAGGCAACCTTACTAAACTTGAAAAGTGTATCGAGAACCTTGCACATGAACAAAAGCTTTGCGTTCAATTCTTCTTTTTGCAAGAGAAGTGCTACAGTGAAATTGCCCAATCCACGGGCTTCGAACTAAGCAAAGTGAAAAGCTACATACAAAACGGAAAGAGGAACCTGAAAATTTGCATGGAAAAAAATGACTGATTGGGAAGACGATATTAAACGGTACAGCAATGGTGAGATGTCACCGGAAGAAGAACATGCTCTGGAGAAGAAGGCATTAAGTGATCCTTTTTTGGCCGAGGCATTGGAGGGGGCGTCCTTGATTACATCGCAACAATTCTCGGACGATCTCACCGAACTAAGAAAAAAAATAAACCAAAGAACGAAGAAAAAAATTTGGCTTTGGCCTTTGCGCATTGCCGCATCGGTTGCTTTGATTGCAATTGCCTATGTTGCCATTGCACCGTTGCTCGAAAGTAGCAACAACAAAAACTTGGCCCTTGAGCAAGCCGAGCATTCCGGCAACCAACAAGAAGGGTTTGCCTCCACCAACGATTCGGTTGATCTGTCCGCGCTCGATACATTGTCGTTGAGTGCCTTGGACCGGAACTCCAAAATTCAGGAGGATAAAAAATCCAACAGGAAAGAAAAAGAGAATCCGCTCAAACAAGATGCAACCATTGCACAGCCTTCGCCTTTAACCCTTGCAGAGGCAAACAATGAAGGCCGAGCAGCAAAACCTTCTGAGCAAGAAGTGGCTGAGGCAATAGCGGAGGGCGAAAAAATTTCATCCGCGCAAGCGAAAGATGCCAACGTGAAAAAAGAATTGGGATTTTTATCTGCTGAAGATAAGACAGCGAGACGTGAGCGAACCCTGGCCAACGAAAGGGTTGTGCAGGGCAACGTGGTTTCTGCCGAGGATGGAACTCCCGTACCCGGAGCCAACGTGATTATTAAAGGCACCAGCTTGGGCACCGTAACCGATATAAACGGCCATTATAAACTTGCCGTGCCTTCATTGGATGCCACCCTGGTTTACTCTTTTATTGGGCTGCAAACCCAAGAGGTGAATGCCAAAAACCCTACCGAGATTGTAAAACTTCAACCCGATGTAGCCCAACTCAGCGAAGTGGTTGTTACCGGCTACAGTGCCATCCGTGCAGACGAAACACGCGAGCCGGTGATAAAACTGGCCGAGCCAAAGGGTGGAAAAAGAGCCTACGACAAGTATCTTAAAAACAGTTTGCAGTATCCTGTTCAGGCATTGGAAAACAAAATCAAAGGCCGGGTAACTGTTCAGTTCACCGTAAGGACCGATGGAAGCTTAGACGAGTTCAACGTGCTGAAAGGGCTGGGTCATGGCTGCGATGAAGAGGTGATACGCCTTGTGAAGGAAGGCCCAACGTGGTCGCCCACCACCGAGGACAATGTGGCTGTGGAAAGTGAAGTGCGCGTGCGGGTGAAATTTGCATTGCCCGACTAAGCGAGCTGAAATTTAACTTCAATCAGTTGTAAACAGTTCAGATTGTCGTTCCAATATTTGTGGATGGTAAGCCAACCCTTAAAGGTAGTGCCCCCTCAGTGAGTGAATTAAAATTTTGTTATCCTTCACTTCGTAAACAATGCGGTGTTCGAGGGTTATTCTTCGAGACCAGTTTCCAGAAAGTTGATATTTTAGAAGCTCTGGTTTACCAATCCCTGCAAAAGGTGTTTGTTGAATTGAACGAATTAATTGGTGATTCTTTTAAGCACAGCTTTATTGCTTTTCCAAAATACCAAGTCCTTCTCAGCATCGGGCATAAAGACTACTTCCATAGTTTCTCAAGCTCGCTGACTGTTATAACTTTTCCTCTCCCTGCTTTATAGTCCCTTCTACTTTTCTCAATCTTGGCCACAAACTCAGCACGATAAGGAGATTCCTTTGCAATCTCAAATTTGATATTCAATGCCTTTAAAAATGCTTTTAAAGTATTTACTTCAACAGCATTGGAAGGTCGAGCGATAAGTATTTCTTGAGTTTTCATTTTCGGGGCAAAGATAATGAATCTTAGTATTTGGAGACAGGGTTGAATCTTGAGCATTCAAAATCATGTTGACGCCACTTTCCCCGAAAGAATTAGAAGTTGCTTCAAGGGAGCCTGAAAATTCGCTTTGCCGAGTTAAAGCTGGCCAAACTACCTTGTAGAAATTATGCAGGCGGTGAATGAAATTGCGCCTCCATTCATTATTCTTTTTACTTTTAGGGAATTGTTTAATCCCCAAATCAACTCTATCCCATGAGCTTATTCATTAAAAAACCCCTCGAACAGTTAATGTCGCAAGCAGGAGATTCCGACAAGGGATTGAAACGCACATTAGGTGTAGGTAACCTGATTGCATTGGGCATTGGTGCCATTATTGGTGCCGGGCTTTTTGTGCGGACCGCAGCAGCAGCCGGAGAAGCCGCAGGGCCAGCCGTAGTAGTGTCTTTTGTAATCGCAGCAATAGGGTGTGCCTTTGCGGGCTTATGTTATGCCGAGTTCGCCTCCATGATTCCTATTGCGGGCAGTGCTTATGCTTATGCGTATGTTACGATGGGCGAGTTTATGGCGTGGATTATCGGTTGGGCACTTGTTCTTGAGTATGCGCTTGCATCGGCAACTGTGTCCATTTCGTGGAGCAAATACCTGAACAGCCTATTGGGAGGATCCATACCGTATCAATGGAGTCACTCACCATTTGAGCAAATGGTAAGCAGAATTGTAGATGGAAAAGAAACGATCGCATCCACCTCCAAGTTGCTTCCAGGAGACACCATTATCAGTCAAGGGTTCGTTAATATCCCTGCGCTAGTAATACTTGTTTTATTAACACTCGTACTGGTTAGAGGCAC
>JANOQB010000579.1:0-2222 GCA_031422215.1 Cytophagales bacterium
CCTGCAGTGCGTTTACCAATGTGCTCCGGTGCGAAGCCGGATATGAATTTTTTTTGGCTTGAATTTGTGGGCCAAAATTATTAAGGCGTGGAAACACTGAATAAAATTCCTTTAAGGTTTCCTTTTCCTGAATGTAATCCAAAAAGACGGGAGAGAAAGAGCGCGTAGCTTCAAAAGGGATTTTTTCAAGACGCATAGAAATTAGTGTATAGGTTCGGCCACCAGATCAAACTCTGTAGCGCTGATCACTTTTGCATTTACAAAATATCCAATCCGAAGGTATTCATTTGTGGCATCCAACAGCACTTCATTGTCCACTTCGGGCGAGTCGAATTCGGTGCGGCCAACAAAATCCCCCGACTCTTTCCGGTCTATTAAAACTTTATAGGTATTTCCGATTTTCGCTTGGTTCAGTTCAAGGGATATTCCTTGTTGTAAATCCATCAATGTGTCAACACGCTCTTGCTTCACTTCTGGGGGAACGTCATCGGCCATCGAATAGGAATGCGTGTTGTCTTCATGCGAGTAAGGAAAAACACCGAGGCGGTCGAACCTCATCGTCTCAACAAAATTCATCATCTCGTCAAAGTCTTGTTCGGTTTCTCCTGGGTGGCCGGCAATCAAGGTGGTGCGTATGGCAATGCCCGGAACTTTTTCGCGGATGGTTTTTAAAAGTGTTTCTGTTTTTTCGCGGGTGGTGCCACGCCTCATCAATTCAAGTATGCGCGTGGAGCCATGCTGCAAAGGAATGTCCAAATAGTTGCAAATGTTGGCACGCTGTGCCATCACGTCAAGTGCATCCATCGGGAAGCCTGAAGGAAACGCATAGTGAAGCCGTATCCATTCAATGCCTTCCACATCGGACAGGCGCTGGAGCAATTCGGCAAGGTTTCTTTTTTTATAAATGTCGAGCCCGTAGTACGTGGAATCTTGTGCGATCAACAACAATTCTTTGGTTCCTTTTTTGGCCAGATTCTTTGCTTCCAGCACCAACTCTTCCATAGGCCTGGAAATATGTTTGCCACGCATGATGGGGATGGCACAAAATGAACAGGGTCTATCGCACCCTTCAGAAATTTTTAAGTACGCAAAGTGACTGGGGTTGGTGAGTATCCGCTCGCCTACCAGTTCGTGTTTGTAATTTGCGTTGAGTTGTTTCAACAAGCGCGAAAGATCGCGTGTGCCGAACCACGCATCCACATCGGGTATCTCTTTTTCAAGATCAGTTTTATAGCGTTCAGAAAGGCAACCGGTTACATACACTTTTTCCACTACGCCTTCTTCCTTCGCGTCCACATATCTCAATATTGTATCGATCGATTCTTGCTTGGCATTATCGATAAACCCGCAGGTGTTTATGACCACTATGTTTGCATCATCTTTTTTGGCTTCGTGCGTGGTTTCAATACCATTGCCGCGCAGTTGTGTAAGCAGCACTTCCGAATCCACTAAATTTTTGGAACAGCCGAGCGTTACAATGTTGACTTTCGTTTTTTTGTTGCCTTTTGTTTTCACTTAGTTAAATAAGGTGCGAATTTACTAAAAATACAGTCTGCGAAATCCCTATCAACTACGGTAAGGGTTATATTTGCCAAGTTCAACTGATACAAAGTGAGAAATGTTCATTTCATTTTATTGATCTATCTACTGGCCGGTTGCTTGAACGAGCCCGATTGCATCGTTACGGGCAACAACTTGGTTAAGATCAGATTTAAGTCGGACTCCAAAACGCTGCGCGAAACCACATTTACAAAGATTACCGTTTTAGGTGTGGCTAAAGACTTCTACGCGGCAACCAAAACCTCCTCGGTGCAATTGCCAGTGGCACCTGATAAACAAGATGCGGTTTTCACATTTGTATTTGAAGGCCGCACAGAAACCATACAACTTGCTTACAAGGCAACCCCACAGGTAGTTTCTCCATCCTGCGGTGCGTTTACCAATTATTCCGACCTGATCGTAACGGAATCTTCGTTCGACTCATTGAATGTAACCTTTAATCGTTTGATCATCAATGCAACTAACAACATTGAAATTTTTCTTAAGTAGTCTACTTCTTTTATTTCTGCAAGCGGCAGAAGCGCAGGTGACTCAGGAAGCTATTGATTCGCTGAAACGGATACAAAAGCCAGTGGCCTTGCGCATTGGCACCGACTTGATTATGCTCGGCAAAATTTTTTTTGACAGACCGTTGACCGGATGGGAAGTAAATGCCGATGTGG
>JANOQB010000580.1:0-7502 GCA_031422215.1 Cytophagales bacterium
GTAAACTATCAAATAAGAAACCCCGCCTGCAATCGCGCCAAGCACATACAGTGCTATCAACTTATCGCTTCCCAAATACTCGATAAAGAGTTTGCCAAACCAATAAAAGGCAAGCATGTTGAAAAGTATATGAAAGATGCCGCTCAAGTCATGCACAAAAGAATAGGTGATCAACGTCCACGGCTTTGTAAGAAATGAAAAGAACGGAGCCGGAATGGCAAGCTGGGCATGGATGGTTTCAAAGAATGCCGGAAATCCTGCTGCCGTAGAAAAAACATACAGCACAGCCAACACCAAAAAGACCACTACGTTGATAAAGATCAACTGCACGTGAGCGTTGTTGGGCCTCTGAAATGCGTTTCTAAATTCTTCTAACACAGGTTACTGATTAATACGATCTTTGAAGTTAACAGATTTATACAACAAAAAGTTACCATCCCCGGTTGCTGCCTTTGCTCTTCCACATGGAAACTATTATGAACGCCACAAACGCTCCACCAAAATGGGCCAAGTGGGCTACCGTGCCACTGCTATCCAGCGCGTAGGTGATGAAGCCCATAATAAAAACCATGTACTTGGCCTTGATTGGAATGGGAGGAAAAAGCAACATGATTTCCATATTGGGGAAAACCAATCCAAAGGCCATCAATATTCCATAGATAGCACCCGATGCGCCCAGCATGATGCCTCCACCGTCAGCGGTACCTATCAAGAGGTTAACCGCTGCGTAAACTATTCCGGCCCCAATGCCGGTGGCCAAATAAAAGATCAGGAATTTTTTATCGCCCCAATAACTTTCAAGTATGGGCGCAAAGGATGCCAGTGCCAGCATGTTGAAAAAGATATGGCCGAAGCCGCCATGCGCAAACATGTAAGTAAAAAACTGATACGGTTTAAAATTAGGGGAGTGAACACTCCAAAGCGATAAATACTCTGTCAGGTGAATGTTGCTGAGCAGGTTTTGAGCAAGGAAAATTGCAACATTGATTATGATCAGATTCCTGACGAGCGGGGTAACATTGAACATGCAACAGATTTAGCGGGTAAAGTAACTTTCTATGTTAGACGTTTCAAAGGTAAAAAATGTTGGGCGACCATCGGGCGAAAAGTTTGGCTTCGAGCAGGCAAACAATCCTTCCACAATGGATTGGATCTCCTCCATCGCCAATTTCTGTCCCGATTTCACGGCCGTGCGTTTGGCCAACGACATCGCCAGGTTATCGTTCAGGGGCAACTCCAACTCCGATTGGTTCTTGTTAAATTGTTCCACCAGCCCTTCCAACAATTCCTTCTCGTTGGCTCCGCAGCCTGTGGGCACACCCTGCACCAGCAACGTATTTTTTCCGAACACTTCAAAACGAAAACCCAACGAAACCAATTCACTTTCAATCTCCATCACCAACGCAAAATCGGCTGGGCTCAACAAAATTGTTTGAGGGAACAAACTCTGCTGGCTGTTGCCTGCCCCGCCATTCAGCCGGGCCGAATATTTTTCAAACAGCACTCGCTCGTGCGCTGCCTGTTGGTCAATGATCATCAGCCCCGCCTTTACCGTGCGCACAATGTATTTGTTCTGAAGTTGAAAAATGGTGCCCGTCTCTTTTTCGTTTTCAGTCTCCGCCTGGTTGAGCGAACTTTCAAACCTAAGGGTATTGGCCGGCTCGGTTTTTTGGAAGAGTTTCGAATTGGAAGGAGCCTCTTCAAATATTTTTTCCCAGTTCTGCAGGTTCGACCGGTTCAATGAAGTTGAAAATTGCTCGTTGAAGTATTGCTCGTTGGTAATGTTCTGGCTGAGCTTGTTCACAATATTGATATCCGATTTGAAATCAATGGCGGGAGCTAAGTTGTGGACACCCAAGGCCAACTTCACGGCTGCTTTCACCACGGCATATACGGCACGCTCATCGTCAAACTTGATTTCCGTTTTGGTGGGATGCACGTTCACATCAACATGTTTAGGATCGATCTCAACAAAGAGCACATAAAACGGAAAACTGTTATCGGGCAGCAATCCTTCAAAGGCAGAAGTTACGGCATGGCTCAGGTAGTTGTTGCGTATGTAGCGTTGGTTCACAAAAATGAATTGCTCCCCGCGGGTCTTGCGGGCGGCTTCCGGCCTGCCTATATACCCGGTCACTTTCAGCAGCGCGGTTTCTTCCTGGCAGGCGGCCAACTGGCCTTGAAAAGATTTTCCAAAAAGCGACACAATGCGTTGGCTCAATTTTGAAGGAGGCAGCTCATACACCAGATCATCGCTGTGATAAAGCGCAAAGGCAACGTGTGGATGTGCCAGTGCCAGTCGTTGAAATTCTTCGATCACGTGCCGCATCTCTACGGGGTTGGCTTTCAAAAAATTTCTCCTTGCGGGGATGTTGAAAAATAAATTCCGGATGCTGATGGCCGTGCCTTTTTCGCAGGCTACCGGGCCTTGCGATTTTATTTCCGAGCCTTCCACCAAAAGCTGCGTGCCCAAGTCTTCGTGGGCCTGACGCGTTTTAAGTTCAAGCTGTGCCACGGCAGCGATAGATGCCAACGCTTCGCCACGAAAGCCCATGGTGCGCAGCCGGAAAAGATCATCGGCAGTGCGGATTTTACTGGTGGCATGCCGCTCCAAACTCATGCGCGCATCGGTTTGGCTCATGCCTATGCCGTTGTCTATCACTTGGATGAGTACTTTGCCCGCTTCCTTCACAATCAATTTTATGGATGTGGCCCCGGCATCCAACGAATTTTCGATCAGCTCTTTCACAGCCGAAGCAGGGCGTTGCACCACCTCACCGGCAGCAATCTGGTTGGCAATGGAATCCGGAAGAAGTCTGATGATATCGGGCATGAAAAAATGCGGAGGCTATTTGCCCTTAAATTTCAGGTAAAGATAAAAAGGCACAAGCAAGATCATGGCATAGAGGGCAGTTGGGCCAAACTCGATGTAGGCAATCAGCAATACGGTAATGAACAGGAGTACGGCAAGCCTGATCATCACGGCATTGCCCGTTGCTTTTTCGGGGTTGCTCCGCTTTCTGGCGGCCCTGAACGAACCGGCAATCCGCGTACGATGGATCGATTCTTCAGGTTTCATCTCGCCACGTTGTTTTTCCATCTCCAGCCGTATACGGTTTTCCCGCTCCAGCATTTCCTCTTTTTGCGAATCGTAGAATCGGGGCGTATAATTGAAGCGCTGATGTTTTGGCGCTTTGGTAAATACAGATAAAAACTTCATGGTTTTTCTTTTCTTATAAATGACACGTAGCTTCGCGGTTGATAATCAATTTAAATTTTATCTGACTTATCTCCCTGACTATAAACTTCGGGCTATAGGCAGAAAACAGTTTGCTAGTAAATTCAAAGACTGCCAACTGGTTACTGCCAACTGCCTACTATTATTACAGGATTCAAAATTACAAAAATCGAACGGCCTGATGGTTAAAAAAGTTTTCGTTGCTCTATCCTTCTCTTTCATTTTTTTGACAGGCTCTTCCCAAACCCTTAAAACCCGTTGGGTGGACAGCGTTTTTCAAACGTTAAACACTCAAAAAAAAATCGGTCAATTGTTTATGATTCCCGTTTCGGCTTATTCGTCACCTGATGAATTGAGCAAACTGAACACACTGATCAACAGGTTTCAGCCGGGCAGCATACTGGTAACGCGGGGCGGCCCTCGCAGTCACGCACTCTTGGTCAATAAACTTCAATCCAATTCCAAGGTGCCGCTTTTGGTGGGCATCCATGCCGAGTGGGGCCTTGCCCAATCTTTAGATAGCGTGATCAGTTTTCAAAAACCCATGCAACTGGCGGCTGTTGCCGATGATACGTTGAGCTACCGGTTAGGCCGGGAAGTAGCCCGCGAGATGAAGTTGCTGGGAATGCACATAAACTTTGCGCCCAATGCCGACATTGATTTATTGAAACAACCGTATCCGCAAATGATGCGATATTTTAGTGATTCCAAAGAGCGGGTTGCTTCAAAAGCGGTGGCCTTTATGAGGGGGCTGCAACAGACAGGCGTGCTGGCTTGTGCGGTGCATCCTGCCAGTTTGCAAAAGATCAACGAAATGGATTCATCGCTTTTCGTTTCCATACCACCGCTCGATACACTGGGCCTTTATCCATACAAGCAATTGGCCGGTGCCGGCTTGAAAGGGTTGCTCACTTCGCACCTGCACCTGTATCCACATTCAAATTCTCCGCCTCATGCAGCCACTCAACTTTTCATAGGCGAAATACTAAAAAAAGATCTCGCATTTAATGGGTTGACCTTTACGGATATCGCCAACCTGCAAAAGACCCTGGGTAAACAGCAAGCTGGCGATATTGAGAAATTAGCCCTTGAAGTAGGAAATGATGTGCTGATCAATCCCGACAATATTCCGGCTGCGATAAGAGCGATTGTGAAAGAAATAAAATCCAACAAACTGCTAAAAGCAAGATTGGACGAAGCGATAAAAAAAATCCTGGCGGCAAAGTATGATGCGGGCCTGGCCGTGCAGAAACGGGTTTCATTGGATAACCTGTTGACTCGGATAAACTCGCCCCGCGCAAAATTGTTGAAGCAGAAAATTTCGGAAGCCTCGGTTACGCTGCTTGCCAATGAAAATAATTCGGTTCCGGTGCAATGGTTGGAAAACAAAAAATTTGTTTCGGTAAGTGTTGGCCGCGAATCGCGAAATGAGTTTACCCAATATTTGTCCAAGTATGCTCAGTTCGAACACGTGGCCGTGCGGCTGCTACAAGATACGGTTCAACTAAAAGAAAAATTGGCTGGGGCCGATGTTATTGTGGTAGGGATTTTTCCGTACTCTTCTTCCATCATAAAGGAAGTGGCACCGGTTATCCAATCCATTGCTAAGAACAAAGAAACTATTGTTGCGCACTTTGGCAATCCGATGGAACTGAAATTTCTGGAAGGAGTGGCCACACTGTTGGCCGGATACACCGATGAAAACGAAGTGCCAAAAATAGCGGCACAAATAATTTTTGGCGCGCTGCCTGCTCACGGGCAATTACCATTCGCAGTTTCCAACTTCAAGGAAGGGCACAGCATACCTAGCGAAACCACTGGCCGGCTATCGTACGGGTTGCCCGAAGCGGTGGGCATTGACGGTAAAACATTGTTGAAGATTGAACATGTAGTGCGCGAAGCCATCGAGATGGGCGCCACACCCGGAAGTCATGTGCTGGTGGCCAAAGATGGCAAGGTGGTCTATGAACAATCGAACGGCTATCTTACCTACGAAAATAAAACCCCGGTTACAGCCCAAACGATTTACGATCTCGCATCGGTAACCAAAGTATCGGCCACGCTGCAAACGGTAATGTTCATGCACGAAAAAGGCTTGATCGACATCAACAAAAAAGTTTCTGTGTATTTGCCGGAACTAAAAAAATCCAACAAAAAGGATTTTACGATCAAAGATATCCTCACCCATCAAGCGGGCCTGTGGCCATTCCTTCCCTTTTGGGCCGAAACGGTAAAAGACAGCTTACAACAGCTTCACTATTACAGCTCCATAAAAACCGAAGCCTATCCTTTTCCGGTGGCCAACAACCTTTTCGCATCGCGTACCATGAAGGACAGTCTGTGGAGTTGGATCATCAAAGCCAAGGTGCGCGAAAAACCACCACGCACCACCTTCGATTATCGCTACAGCGACATGGGGTTTTATATTTTGCAACACCTGGCCGAAAAAATCCTCAACCAACCCTTAGAAGATTTTCTCGAACAAAATTTATACGAACCGCTCGGTGCTTATGCCATGGGGTATTTGCCGCTGCAAAAATTTCCTGATAACCTGATTGCCCCTACCGAGTACGATACCTTGTTCAGAAAAAAACTGCTCACCGGCTATGTGCACGATCAAGGTGCGGCCATGCACGGTGGCATAGCGGGCCATGCTGGTTTATTTGGCACGGCCAACGACCTGGCTAAATTGGGCCAGATGTTGCTGCAACGGGGAAGCTACGGTGGCCATCAATATTATAAACCTGAAACGATAGAGTTCTTTGCCTCGAAGCAATACGGACCCAGCAGGCGTGGCCTCGGTTGGGACAAGCCCACACTCAGCGACTGGAACGGGCCAACCACCCTATTGGCTTCCGGCAAAACGTTTGGCCACACGGGTTTCACCGGCACGTGCATTTGGGTGGATCCGGAGTTTAACCTCGTGTTTATATTTCTTTCCAACCGGGTGCACCCCGATATGAACAACAATAAACTATTAAATGCCAATATCCGTCCACGTATTCAGGAAGTGATCTATAAAGCGATATTTGATTACAGGCAGTATTAACTTTGTTAAATTGACAATGGACAAATTAGCAGATGACAATTTTGACTGCACTGTTTATTAACTGATGTTACGCAAAAGACGAATTTCAAGTTAGAAACTAAAACATTAAAAATCAGGTTTAAGTAAAGTGTAAAACCACAAAAAATTGAAAGTGATGAAAATAGGTATTGTATGTTATCCAACGTTTGGCGGTAGTGGCGTGGTGGCTACCGAACTGGGAAAGGCCCTTGCCAAAGAAGGCCATCAGGTTCATTTCATTACCTATAGCCAACCCAGCCGGCTTGACTTCCTGAACGAAAATCTTTTTTATCACGAAGTAGAGTTCCGCTCCTACCCCCTGTTTGAATATCCTCCTTACGAACTGGCCTTGGCCAGTAAAATGGTAAGCGTTGTGCGCAATGAAAAATTGGATTTGTTGCATGTGCACTATGCCATCCCGCATGCCTCAGCTGCGTATATGGCCAAGCAAATTTTAAAAACCCACGGCATTTATATGCCGGTTGTCACCACGCTGCACGGCACCGATATTACATTGGTTGGGAAGGATGCTTCGTATGAACCCGTGGTTACATTTAGCATCAACCAATCGGATGGCGTTACCTCGGTTTCGGAGGATTTGAAAAAAGAAACATACCACTTCTTTAAAATAACGAATAACATAGAAGTGATCCCAAACTTTATTGACCTCGAAAAATTTAAGAAGCAAAAGAAGGATCACTTCAAAAAAGCAATTTGCCCCAATGGCGAAGCGCTGATCGTGCACACATCCAACTTTAGAAAAGTGAAGCGTGTGGAAGATGTGATCAAAGTATTTTATAACATTCAGCAGGAAATACCGGCCAAGCTATTGATGATTGGAGATGGACCCGAGCGAAGCATGGCCGAAACGATGACACGCGATTTGGCCATTGGTGATGCCGTTCGTTTTCTGGGCAAGCAAGAAGCCGTGGAAGAAGTATTGTCCGTGGCCGATCTTTTCCTGATGCCTTCGGAAAAAGAAAGTTTTGGTTTGGCTGCACTTGAGGCAATGGCCTGCGAAGTGCCGGTGATCTCAACCAACACAGGCGGCTTGCCCGAATTGCAAGTGCAAGGCGTGACCGGATTTATGAGCAATGTGGGCGATGTGGAAGACATGACACGCCATGCCCTTTTTATCTTGGACAAAAATAATTTGCCAACCTTCAAAAAAAACGCACTCGCTCGTGCCAAAGAGTT
>JANOQB010000581.1:0-6647 GCA_031422215.1 Cytophagales bacterium
AAGCATCGAGAAGTGTTGGGCTTGAAACCATTGTAGATTATCTTTGAATTTTCACCACGGAGAGCACGGAGGATCACAGAGGCTCTGTATAACTTTCAGCGCAAACTTTGTGGCACTCTGTGCGCTCTGTGGTGAATCTTCTCAAGAAACCAATAATTTTACACCATGAACCTCGCCCTCATCACCTCCTTCCTCAAAGCCATTGCCAAAAACAACAACCGCGCGTGGTTTGAAAAGAACAAACCGAAATACCTTGAGGCAAAATTGCACTTCGAAGATTTTCTGTACGCCTTCCACCAAGAGCTTTTAAAGTTTGATGAAAGCCTGGCCGGGCTCAACCCGCGCAAGATGGGCTTCCGCATTTATCGTGATGTGCGCTTCAGCAAAGACAAGCAGCCATATAAAACAAATATGGGAGCAGGATTTTCGGCTCATGGCAAAATGGAACAAGAGCCCGGCTACTACATCCACATCGAGCCAGGGAAATGTTTTATTGCAGGCGGCATGTACATGCCCGATGCCGAAAAACTTTCCAAAATCCGGCAGGAAATTGATTACAACTCCAATGGGTTGCTGAAAATTTTGCAGGACAAGAAATTCAAAAAATTATTTCCTGCCTTAGATGATTTCGATAAACTGAAAACGGCTCCGAAAGGCTACCCGAAAGATCATCCGCACATAGACTTGCTCAAAAACAAAAGTTATGTGGTGTCGCATTACTTCACCGACAAGGAAGTGCTCGACAAAAAATTTGTGAAACAGGTAGCCGCAGTGGCCAAAGCGATAAAGCCGCTCAATGATTTTCTTAGTGAGGCAATGGCTTGATTTCGGTTTAGACTCATAGGGTTATAAGATGGTTGTTTGATAAAACCGCTTTTGAGTGATAAGTTTGGATTGCATTAAATGAAGACACGGGAAATAATCAGGCTTATCGAATTGGATGGGTGGTTCGAAGTCCGGCAGAAGGGAAGCCATCGACAATTTAAGCATTCGAACAAAAAAGGATTGGTAACTGTTCCTGTTCATAGGTTGTCAAGTGATTTATCCATTGGCCTTGAAAGAAGTATTTTAAAACAAGCTCAAATAGAAAGATGAAAAGATTTGCGATAGTAATCGAAAGGGCTCCCGATGGAGGTTATGGTGCTTATGCCCCAGACCTGCCTGGTTGCGTAGGGATGGGTGCCACCAAAGAGGAGACCATTCAAAATATGGCAGAGGCAATTCAATTTCACTTGGAAGGATTGAAAGAAGAAGGATTGCCAATCCCTGACTCACAATCAGAAGTCGAGAATTTGATTTTTGTAATGTGATTCATGAATTATAAGGTTTTAAAAACCTTATGGGTCTGTCTTAGAATAATTTCCTCAGGGAGGCGATTGCGCAATTTTTCCTTTTAGCAACCACTTCATCAACGGCCCGCTGCTCATGCTGGTGACCAACGCCATGATCACGAGCGACACAAAAACTTTTTCGTTGATCAACCCATTTTCCAAAGCCACCAATCCCAAAATAATTTCCATGGCACCGCGTGCGTTCATGCCACACGCTGCGGCCAACGATTCGCGCCACGTAAAACCACCGAGGCGCGTGCCCCATCCGCTGCCGATAATTTTTCCCGCGAAAGCGATCACAATAATCGCTAGTGTCAGTTGCCAATCGAAGTTGGAAATGAAATTTACTTTCAAGCCAATGGCCACAAAAAAGAGCGGGGCAAAAATGTTGTTGATAAACTGATGCACAATTTCTTTGGCTCGCTCGCTCATGTGTTCCGAATCGCCCAGTGCCACGCCCACAATAAAAGCTCCGAACACACCATGTATGCCAATGTATTCGGTGAAGGCAGCTGCCAAAAAACAAAGCGCCAGTGCCAACGAGAGCAAGCCTCCCGGCCAAGCTAATTTTCGGTTTACCCACGGCAGGCCCCGGTTGATCAGCCCTCGGCCCACGGTAAGCATGGTGAGGGTGAAGCCGACAGTCAACAATACCGTGTTCAACAACGACATGTTTTGTTCCTTTCCGATCATGCCCAGCACCACGGAAAAAATAAGCCAGCCGATCAAATCGTTGATCATGGCCGATGAGATCACGAGCATGCCCATGCGCGACTTAAAAATATTCAAGTCCATCAATATCCTGGCTATTACGGGCAACGCGGTGATGGCCATGGCGGTGCCCATAAAAAGTGAAAAGGCGAGATGGCGCGAACTGTCCTGGCTTCCAAAAAATTCAGGAAAGAAGTACGGGAAAATAAAACCGAGGGCAAATGGAATGATCAATCCAAATGTGCTGGTGTATAATGCCTGCCTGCCTTGTTGCAGCACAATGTGAAGGTCCACTTCAAGGCCCGCTATAAACAACAGCAGCACCACCGCCACCTGCACAAAGCCATCCAGCACCAGCGATGAAGAACCTACGGGGAACAACCCATGAAACCAATCGGGTTGGATCATTCCAAGAATGGTAGGGCCTAGAATAATACCAGCCAGTATTTCGCCAATCACTGCGGGCTGTTTTATTTTGCGCGCAGCTTCGGCAAAGAGCCGGCCCATCATCAGCATCACGCTAAGCTGAACCAACAAACTCATGATCTCCTGCTGACTTAACTTATTCATCAGTTAATATTTATTTTTTTATGGTCAGATGCCTGCCAAGCCGAAGGCATGGGAACCTCGCTATTTTCATCCCCCTGTGTGAGGAATTCTATCATGCTCGGTTTCATGCGTTACTGGTTTATTGAAAATCAAAAGATCGCAGGGCAGATCGGAAAATATATATTCCTGATCGTGGGTGAAAATCCTATCGAAAAACGAAAACTTTCTTTGTGGAGCGGTGATGATGAGCAAGTCTGCCGATTTGCGTTTGGCAAACTGTACCAATTCAAATCCGGCCTTACCAGAAAGCAACTTGATATTTACCTTTAGGTTTTTGTGCGGTATAAGGTCTATGGTTTTTTGTACCAGGTCCGTTTCTTCTCGCACCATGTTGCGTTGAAGTTCGTCATACTCTGCCTCCGTACATTGATCGCGTGCCGACAGTGCCAGCCCTAGCATGGTTAGTTCGCGCACCACATGCACCCACGTGCCTTGCTCTTTGGCTGCCAGCGAGCAAGCAAGGTTTAGTATGCCAAACATGTTGGAGCCTTCGGCATCCACCACAATATTCTTCAGTGGTTTCAATCCAGAAAACGGATCGGTGATCATCCAGATAGAGCACTTGGCTTTGCGCATGATTTTGCGGGCCACGGTGCCGAGATAGAGGTTTAGCAGGTTCTCTTTTTTTAGCGCACCCGCCACCAGCAAGTCAACTTTTTCGTTGTTGCATACTTTTAAAATCTGGTCTGCCGGGTCTCCTTCCACCCAAAATATTTTTACCCGCGAAGGATCGAGCCGCGTGCCCTCCACCAAGTTTTGCATCGCATTGGTTTTTTCTGCATCCATTTTTCCCACGTGCACCAACACCAAATTGGAGTGAAACCAATTTACAACGCGCATGGCCTCGGCAAGCATGGCCTCGGTGGAAGGCGAAAAGGCAACGGCAAGGGCAATGGTATTGAATAATTTGTTCATCGGGCATGAAAAATAGCAAATCGGTCTTTCTGTTCCGCCATAATTTGTTTTTATTCTTTGTGGTTCGATATGGAGGTGGGTCACAGTTTTGCAAAATTATTTTTTTTTGGCGGCATGGCGAGGCGCCACTGGGCTATCCGTTCCAAGCCTGCCTGTCCGGTAGGCAGGTCCGGCCGACACGCACCCCGATAGCTATCGGGGCCAGCGCGCTTCGGGCCTGCCTGCGGCAAAGGCAGGCTTTCCACTTCTATCCCTTGCCGGAACAGACCAACATTTAAAAAAGTGCAGAACACCCGAGCCCGATCGCGCGTTGACCTACAACCGGATTTCAGTAATTTCGCAACCCTTAACTGTGCAACCACCTAATGAAAAAAGGAGACCGATTAGATAACATCGAAATTGAAACCATGGCTGCCGAAGGCAAATGCGTGGCGAAAGTAAATGGCCTGGTTATTTTTTTGCAAGGTGGTGCACCGGGAGATGTGGTGGAAGCTGAGCTAACAAAAATAAAAAGCAATTACTTAGAAGGCCGCGTAACCGCCATTAGAAAACTATCGCCCCACAGGGCAGAGCCTTTTTGCGAACACTTTGGAATGTGTGGCGGCTGCTCGTGGCAACACATCAACTACGAAACT
Organism: Cytophagales bacterium; assembly: GCA_031422215.1. Lineage (GTDB taxonomy): Bacteria > Bacteroidota > Bacteroidia > Cytophagales > Cyclobacteriaceae > ELB16-189. The sequence goes on from JANOQB010000581.1 coordinate 4,202, forward strand.
CAACTGAAGTATAAGCAGCAGCAAGTGGTTGATAACCTCGAGCGCATCGGGGGCCTCACACTGCCCGCCATCTTGCCCATCATCGGGTCAAAGAAAATAAATTACTATCGCAACAAATTGGATTACACCTTCACGGCCAACCGTTGGCTCACCAAAGAGGAATTAGAAATAAAGAAACATCAAATGATTGACCCCCCACTCGATGGTGCAGTACTTCTCCCCTCTCCCCTTATGGGAGAGGGGCAGGGGGGTGAGGGCCTCGGCTATCACATTCCTCGCATGTACGATCGTGTGTTTGATGTGGCGAATTGCTATTTGCAGCCCGATCCATCCAATGCAATAAGGTTGCTAACAAAAAAAATTGCTGTTGAAAATGAGATTCCGTTTTTCGATCTGCGAAAGCAAATAGGTTTTTTACGCACACTTACCCTACGTACGGCAAACACCAGCGAGGTGATGGTGATCTTGCAAGTAACCCAAGACAAAATGGAGTGGACCGAAAAAATATTGCAAGCCATTGCCAATAATTTTCCCCAAGCTACCTCCATCAATTACATCATCAATGGAAAGCGCAACGACACCTTTGCCGATCTGGATGTGGTGTGTTGGAAGGGCAATCCCTACATCACCGAACAAATGCCATCACCGGATGGACTGGCCACGTTGCAATTCCGGATTGGTGCCAAATCATTTTTTCAAACCAATTCCGCGCAAGCGTATGAATTATATAAAGTGGCGTGGCAACTGGCCGACCTTAAAGGCGATGAATTGGTCTATGACCTTTACACGGGCACGGGCACAATCGCCAACTTTGTGGCAGCCCACGCAAAAAAAGTAATCGGGTTGGAATATGTGGCGGCTGCCATTGACGATGCCAAAGTCAATTCAAAAATCAACAACCTACACAACACCGAATTTTATGCAGGCGACATGAAAGATTTGCTCAACGAAAATTTTCTTTCACAGCATGGCCATCCGGACACGGTGATCACCGACCCGCCCCGCGCTGGCATGCACGAAGATGTTACCAAAATGCTGCTGAAGGCTGCCCCTAAAAGAATTGTGTATGTAAGTTGCAACGCAGCCACCCAGGCCCGCGACCTGAAAATACTCGCTGAAAAATATGACCTCACAGCCGTGCAGCCGGTGGACATGTTCCCTCAAACCATTCATGTAGAAAATGTGGTGCGGCTGGATAGGAGGGTTAGCTAATTGTCATTTGACAAAAAGCAACTGACAAATTTCAATAACTGATGTGACGCAAAATGTAGAACCTTTCAGTTTGATCCCGATAGCTATCGGGACGAAAACTGATTAGACTAAGTAAAATCGCCTTCGAGAGCCTCAGGCTGACACTACCTTCTAAGTTTTGCGTAACATCAGTCAATAAATGACGAACAGCCAATGTCAATTGTACTTTTTTCATTTGTCAACTTTAATTTAGACCTCCATTATGGAATAGGAATTCAATTGCATAATTTGTCGGATTGAAATAACGGATCAACAGAAAATTATAGTAACACATGCAACTACGGGAAGTATTAAGTGAACAAGACAAGAAAGAGTTTATTCAACTTCCGATTAGACTATATAAAAACATACCAAATTGGATACGGCCATTGGATGCCGATGTGGAAGGTGTTTTTGATAAAGAGAAGAACAGGGCCTTCCATCATGGTGAGTGCATCCGGTGGCTATTGAGCAATGATAAAGGCGAGGTTATCGGTAGGGTGGCTGCGTTCATCAATCAGAAAACTACCAACAAAGGAAACGAGCAACCAACAGGAGGGATGGGTTTTTTTGAGTGCATAGAAAATAAAGAAGCGGCCTTCTTGTTGTTCGATCAATGCAAAAATTGGTTGCAGCAAAAAGGCATGGAGGCCATGGACGGGCCGATCAATTTTGGAACACGCGAACTGTGGTGGGGCTTGCTGATAGAAGGTTACGACAGGCCGCCAAACTATCGGTGCACGTATAACTTTCCGTACTACAAAGATTTTTTTGAGGCGTATGGCTTTCAGGTTTATTTTTATCAGCTCACCTATGGCCGCTCTATTGAAGGCCCGTTGGATGACCGGTTATATGAAAAGGCAGCTATTGTAGAGAAAGATCCCGACTATCATTTTGCGTATGTAAAAAAATCGGAGTGGCATACGTTGCCGGGAAAAATACGCACGGTTTATAATAAGGCTTGGGCAAAGCGTGGAGAAATTCCAGAACTCACCGAAGCGCAATCAAAGCTGATGGTGAGGCAAATGAAGGATATCATGGATGAAAAACTTTTGTGGTTCGGATACTATAAGAACGAGCCCATCGCATTCTTTCTTTCGATACCCGAGGTAAACCAGATATTTAAATATGTGAACGGAAAAATGGATATTGTGGGGAAACTTAAATTCCTGTGGCACACACTCATGCGAACGAACAAAAAGGCATTTGGTATTTT
>JANOQB010000582.1:0-4109 GCA_031422215.1 Cytophagales bacterium
TTCAATCTCTTTCAAATTTTCAATCTTCTTGTTCCTCAGGAAACCGTTGATGTCTTCAAAGTGCTCGCGGATGCGTTTGTTGCCAAACTCAAAAACCTTTTTAGCCAGGCCATCCAGAAAATCGCGGTCGTGCGAAACCAAGATCAGCGTACCATCAAACGCCAGCAGCGCATCTTTAAGGATGTCCTTTGTTTTTATGTCGAGGTGGTTGGTGGGCTCATCGAGTATCAGTAGGTTTACCGGCTGCAACAATAACTTCAACATGGCGAGGCGTGTTTTTTCACCACCCGAAAGCACCTTTACTTTCTTGTCGATGTTTTCGCCACTGAACATGAACGCGCCCAACATGTCTTTGATTTTTGTACGGATGTCGCCCTGCGCAATCTGATCAATCGTTTCAAACACCGTAAGTGTTTCATCTAACAACGAAGCCTGGTTCTGCGCAAAATATCCGATCATACTATTGTGGCCCAACTGGAGTTTGCCGTCATAGTCGATCTCGCCCATGATGGCTTTTATCAATGTCGATTTGCCCTCACCGTTCTTTCCCACAAAAGCCACTTTCTCTCCCCGTGCAATGGTAAGCGAGGCATTGCTGAACACAACATGGTCGTCATATTTTTTTGTCAGGCCCTCGATGATCACCGGATAATTTCCCGATCGTGGTGCCGGTGGAAATTTCAAGTTCAGTGAAGATGTGTCCAATTCGTCCACTTGTACAATCTCAATCTTGTCAAGCATCTTCACCCGCGACTGCACCTGCAGCGTTTTCGAATAGGTGCCCTTGAAGCGGTCGATAAATCCCTGAATGTCGGCTATCTCTTTTTGCTGATCGTCAAAATGTTTTTGTTGCTGCTCGCGTCTTTCTTTGCGCAATTGCAAGTAGTGCGAGTAGTTGGTTTTGTAATCATAGATTCGCCCCATCGTTACTTCAATGGTGCGGTTGGTGAGGTTGTCAACAAACATTTTGTCGTGGCTGATCACAATCACCGCTTTGGCACCCGACTTCAGAAATTCCTCCAGCCACTGCACCGATTCAATGTCCAAATGGTTGGTGGGTTCATCCAGCAGAATGAGGTCCGGCTTCTGCAGAAGAATTTTTGCGAGTTCAATCCGCATCCGCCAGCCACCACTAAATTCTTTGGTGGACCGTGTAAAATCACTCCGCACAAAACCCAATCCTATCAATGTTTTCTCTACCTCTGCATCAAAATTGATCTCTTCAATGGAATAATATTTTTCGCTTAACTCCGATACCTGCTCAATGATTTTAGAATATTCATCCGATTCATAGTCGGTGCGCGTTTCGAGCTGATGGTTCAGTTCATCCATCTGCTTTTTCATGTTCAGTATTTTGGAAAACGCTTTGGAGGTTTCTTCAAACACGGTGCAATTATCTTCGGTAAGCAAATGCTGGGGCAGGTAGGCGATCACCGCATCTTTTGGGGCCGACACTTTACCCCGTGTGGCCTTGTTAGCACCAGCAATGATTTTTAGCAACGTGGATTTACCGGCTCCATTTTTTCCCATCAGGGCTATGCGGTCGTTTTCATTGATGTTGAAAGTGATATTGCTAAAGAGGGCCGAGCCATTAAATTCAACTGTTACTGCGTCAACGGAGATCATCGTTTTTAAAATAAGGAGGCAAAGATATTATTTTTTTTGTTTTCGCTTTTCATGATCTTCAATGAGGTGCATGACAAATTGCACTGACCAGCAAAATGAACAATGCACGGCACACATAGTTTTCATTCAATTTTTAGTTTGTTAATGTATGTTTCAATTGTTGATTTGGCACTTTTTTGTCTTGACCTGCCTTTGCCGAAGCGGCTAAGCGGCAGGCAGGCACAAAAAAGTACCCACGCCAAAGGCATCCCATTGGGGAAAAAAGTCAAGACAAAAAGATGCCCGCCTGACCGGACGGGCAGGCTTCCTCCCGCATCCCATCGCACCCCCGCCTTTTTGTCGGGCCCTGCGCACTGAAATTTCAAGATAAATATTCTCCCCGGGATTTGGTTTCTGATGATAGGCTATTGTTTTTTAATCCAGTGCAGTTTGTCATGCACCCCCAACAAAGACCAGGAAACTTAGAACAAAACAAATTATAATGAAACACTCAAACCCTTATTATTCTTATTGCCCAAAAAATAAGCTAATAAGGTTTGACTTTCTTAGTGATTCCTCCTCAACTAAGGTTAACCCTTACTCTAATACAATCGACAAATGTGCATTACAACTTTGTCAACTGTATATTTGTCCACCATCAACTTATACACCCTGATCTATGGACGAATTGATTGAGCAACTCCGGCAAAGCATACAAGACGAAGTTTTTTCGAAACCAGAAAGGAAATCCGTGCGGGCATTGGTTGCCGAAAAAACATTGGACGAACAACAGCTAAACTTTTTGCGCAGCAAGATTTATGATCTCGCCAACGAAAAAATTACGGCCACCAATTATAAATTTATTTTGGAATGGGTCAAAAATGCCAATAGCGCATTGGTCACAAATCAGTCATCGTTCTCCGATGCTTACTTTAGCCCGGGCGAGGCATGCCGCAACGTGATCATCAGCCAGATTAAATCAGCCACAAGCCACTTGCAAATATGTGTGTTCACCATCAGTGACGACTACATCACCGATGCAATCATCGGTTCGCACGAGCGCGGAACTCAAATCAAAATCATTACCGACAACGACAAATCATTGGACGAAGGTTCGGACATTGAGCAAATCGCCAAGCTCGGTATTGCCGTAAAGATGGACCGCACCACAGACCACATGCACCATAAGTTTATGTTGGTGGATGGCAAAGCACTGATCACGGGAAGTTATAACTGGACCCGCAGTGCGGCCAAGTTCAATCACGAAAATATTCTGCTTACCAGAGAGGTGAGGGTGGTAAAATCCTTTCTCAAAGAATTTGACCAACTTTGGAAAGTGACCGAGGAATTTTGATTTGTGTGACAATAATTTTGAATTAAACCTTTGTCAAGTTACTTCCAATTAATGAAAACGTCATCGCGGGCGAGAGCCCTCAATCTTTATCACTATTGAAAATGTTCTACTCGACCCACGATCCCGATAAAAATAGAATTAAGCCATGACATTATTAAAGGTTACCAATATCAACAAGTCAGGTGCAGATGGGTTTGTACTTCAAGACATAAACTTCTCTCAGAACGAATTTCAGAAAATTGCCATTGCCGGAGAAACAGGTTCGGGCAAAAGTACGTTGTTGAAAATCATTGCTGGCCTGGTTCAACCCGACTTGGGCGATGTGCATTTCAATACTGAAAAAGTAAGGGGCCCTGATGAGCAATTGGTGGCAGGCCATGCTTCGATTGCTTATTTATCACAACACTTCGATTTACAAAAGTCGTTGCGTGTGGAGCAGGTGCTGGAGTATGCCAATCACATTTCTACCGAAGAGGCACTGACTCTCTACCAGATTTGCCGCATCGACCATTTGCTGCACCGCAGGACCGATCAGTTGTCGGGCGGGGAAAAACAGCGCATCGCCATTGCGCGGTTGCTCATAGGCAAACCAAAACTCCTTTTGCTGGACGAACCATTTTCCAACCTTGACATGGTGCTAAAAGCCATCTTGAAATCTGTGTTTGAAGATATCTGCGAAAAGCTGCACATCACATGCATGTTGGTATCGCACGACCCGATGGATACTCTTTCGTGGGCGGATGAGATCATGGTGTTGAGGGATGGGAAAATTGTGCAGCATGGAGCACCCCGGTTTATTTATCAGCAACCTGCGGATGAATATGTGGCCGGATTGTTTGGAACTTATAATGTTCTATCGCCAGCGTTGTTGAAAGCAATGGATGTTGATGGTAAAAATAAAATCATTGCACGGCCCGAAGATTTCCGGATCGTAAAAAAACGCAGCGAGTGCCGGTGGCAAATAACCGATGTGGATTTTTTGGGCAACCTGTATGAGATTAAGTTGAAATACAGAAACCATTTGGTGAGGGTGACAACAACACGGGAAAATTTTAAACCAGGCGATAAGGTGGAGTTGATTTTAAGGGGGAGAAGGATTTATTAGCTGGAAGAAGTTTGCGTGGGTAACGCTTGGGTTTATGAAGTGGTG
>JANOQB010000583.1:0-2091 GCA_031422215.1 Cytophagales bacterium
ACTCGAATTACCGCAGGGGTTTTTTTTCGGTGAATGCCCTTTGGAAAAATAAAATAGCCGTGCTTGTGGGCGATTTTCTCCTCTCCAAGGGGCTGGCCCTGTCCATGAACAACAAGGATTACACCTTGCTGAGCATAGCCAATGATGCCGTTACAGAGATGAGCGAAGGGGAGTTGCTTCAAATGGAAAAAGCCCGGCAATTGGATATCATGGAGGACGTTTACTATGAGATCATCCGAAAGAAAACGGCTTCCCTCATTGCTTCTTGTTGCGCTATCGGGGCGAGCTCGTCCGGGGCCACCGAGCAAGCGGTTTCCAGGATGAAAGAGTTTGGCCAGCATGTGGGCATGGCCTTTCAAATAAAAGACGATCTTTTTGATTATGGTGAGGATGAGATTGGTAAACCCGTGGGCATCGACATAAAAGAAAAAAAGATGACGCTGCCATTGATCTATGCGCTTTCAAAATCATCGTGGCTCCAGAAGAGAAAGATAATAGGCATTGTAAGAAACAAGAGCGAAGATTCGAACAGTGTGAAAGAAGTGATTGAGTTCGTAAAAAAATCGGATGGGATTGCCTACGCCAATGGCATTATGGAACAGTATTATCAAAAGGCCATTGCTATCTTAGATGAACTGCCCAACTCAACTTATAAAACTTCGTTGGCCGATTTGGTACGCTTTACCATTGACCGGAGGAGTTGAAATTTACGCAACTCGTGGTGTTACTTTTTTGCTTCCCGCTTCCAAAATCGCATAGTCTTTGGAAAGTGTGTAAGCCGTTTCGTTCAGCGAACCGTTGGCGGGCCCTGTATTGGCTGGGGCAAAGCTGCCCTCTGTTTCCCACCACTTTTTGGCATTGGCCCTCGCTTCGTTTTTGTCCACATCAAAATAATTGATCACCGAGTCGGACACGATCCAGGGCTTGGCAACCGTAGCGTATTTTTCGAAAATCATGGCGCGCATTTGGGTGCCGCTACCTTGTTTATTGAAATGCGAAAGCGTGTAAGACATGGTTTCAGGTTCGGTCATCACCATGTCCCAATATTTTTTTGAAGTTATAATCTGGGCGGTGGTGAGCAAATAGCCAAACCCTTTTTCGATGGGTTCTTTGGTAATGTGGCACGAAGCTTTAAATTCTTTCTTCTTCTTTCCGAAAATGGTATCGAACAGTGCCATGAGTTGTGTTTACCTTCTTAGATACTCCTCAACAGGTAAATAGTTGCATCTAAGCCGATTTATTTTTAGGTGGATATCCACATGGCGTGGTCTTGACTACTGATTCAAGTGCCCGATGGCTTCTTTGCTTTGGTTGCCTGCAAGAATTTTTCATGCTTGGTGAAAAAATCCTCCAACTGATTTACGGGCAATTTCTTGGCAATTATTTTATGCTTGTTGTCAAGTATGTACAGAGAAGGTGTGGTGTCGGCATGGTACAACTCAGTATGATGTTTTGTCAGGTAGGTGCGCGGCCCGTTCACTGTTATCCAGGTCATTTTATTTGATTTGATGTAATCCTTCATTTTCACCATCGAAGTATCGATTGACACAGCAAACACCTCAACATCCAACTTCACTTTGTTCTTGTTATAGAAGTTAACTAGCACAGGCGTTTCTTCTTTACATTTTCCACAGTCGGGATCAAAAATAAACAGGATCGTATATTTATTTTTGATGTCATATAAGGATCGGGGCTGTAAATTTTGATCCTGCATTTTCAGGTTGGCACCGGTTTTTCCCACCAAGCTTCCCCGTAGTTTTTCGGCATAGTCTTTTGTGTTTTTCTTCACCGCATCGGTGATCCAATAATTCATTTCGCCCGATGCAATGTATTTATCATAGAGCCCAACATACACTGCATCCAAGCCCATGATATCGGGGCTTTGGTAGTTATAGATGCAATTCCAAACGAGATATTTATAGGTCTCAGGATTTTTCTTTGCCCTTGCCACCATTTTGTCTATGGCTGCCAGCACCGTGTCGGCAATTGGTGCGTACAACTTGGTCAGGTATTCCTTAATTTTTTCCTGATACAAAGGGCGGGGCATCCGCAACATGGCATCATCGGCCAAGTCGAAATTGTCGAAGTAGT
>JANOQB010000584.1:0-3841 GCA_031422215.1 Cytophagales bacterium
GAAATTATTTATAGTCATCTGGATACCTCTACTACAATTTTAAGTTCCACCGCCTTACTAGCAAAAGACAGCAATAATGTAGAAGATTGGGGGGTGGAAATGCACCGATCTAGCGATGGTAGAGCTTCTATCTTTGTGAAAGATAACGGCAATGGTAATCGTGTTCTCCGTCATGTCTATTGGGTAACCCCTCGAGGGAATGGACATAATGATTAATAAAAATTAAATTGCCCATCAACTGGTAACAGCGATTTTCTAAAGAAAAAAGAAAAAGCCCCTTCCGGGGAAAGAGAAGTAGTTGTACCCTGTTCCGGCCCTGACTTCTTTACAACGACCAAATTTTTCAGGTCAAACTCATTGGGCGAAAGCCAGGATCAGGCAACTTCTAAAAAGAAAGCGTTGACCAATGCGCGCAACGAATTGGCCCAGGCCATCAACACTACCGTGAAGACGGTGACGGACAATTATGTAAACTCCCGCGAGATGAACAACAAAGAAGAAGTGGAAGAACGCTTCGAAAGTTTGAACCGCGAGGTAGTGGACCAAGCGCTGTCGGGTGTAAAAACACTTTGTGAAAAATTGATGAAAACCGAACAGGGCACCTATAAAACGTATGTAGCCCTCGAACTTTCAGCCGATGAATTGGTGGCCAAATACAACGAGCGCCTCAGCAAAGACGAGCGTTTGAAAATTGATTACGATTACGAAAAATTCAAAGAGACCTTTGATAAGGAGATGGACAAGTTGAGCAAGAACTAAAAGAGTAATAGCACAAATTATGAAAGCCACCGAGAGGTGGCTTTTGTTTTTGGGTGTTAGGCATGTTTAAGAGCTAATTCCATCGAATTCGATGGAATTAAAATTGGAATTATTGAAGTGCTTCCACAGACCCGCAAAATTCAATAGTGAACTTGTTCGATTTTGTCGGTCATTTATGTTGCCTTTTAAGCTTGCAGGTAACTCCGAATCATCAATTCCAAGTTGTCAGTGTTCTGTAAACAATCAACTGATCCCCAACCTCTTTTGTATTTCTTCCAGCGATACTCCTTTTGTCTCAGGGAATTTTGTCAATACCCAAATAAGTTGGAGCACCATCATGAATCCAAAAAAAGCAAAAATGATCCAGGGATCATCTTTAAGCAATCCTTCGTTGGCATCCAAAAAGACAGGCGTGACCAACGTGATCAAAGCAGCAAAAACCCAATGCACACTGGCACCAAAAGATTGGCCCATCGCGCGCGACTTGTTGGGAAATATTTCAGCGATGAAAACCCAGATAACGGCACCTTGCCCCATCGCGTGCGAAGCAATAAACACCAGCAAAAATGACATTAGGAAGATAGGACTTGACGTGAAATAAAAAGCGTACGACACCATGAACAAACTGATAATGTAACCCAGTGATCCGATGATCAATAAATTCTTTCTACCTGTGCGGTCAATAAAATACAAACCAACGAACGTGAAGATGAGATTGATGCCACCAATGGCGATGGAGTTGAACAGCGACTGCTGCGTGGCCAAACCCGCCCGCTCAAGAATTTCTGGCGCATAGTACAAGATAAAATTTATGCCCGAGAGTTGATTGAAGAACGCGATAAAAAATGCCAGCATGATCGGCTTCCTTAGTTTGCGATGGAAGAAGGGTTCACCCTGATCGTTCTTAGCAGAGTTTTTATCGGCCTCCACTATAATCTGAACTTCTTTATCAACATCGGGTACCCCTAAATCGGTAAATATTTTCTTGGCTGCCAACAAATCATTTTTTCGTGAGATAAGCCAGCGCGGACTTTCTGGAACGCGCAGCACCAAGATGGTATAAACCAGCGAAGGTATGGCCGTAACACCCAGCATCCACCGCCAGTCATTGGCACCATCAAACCCTATTAAAAAATAGTTGGAGAGAAAGGCCGCGAGAATACCAAACACAATATTGAATTGATACATCGCCACTAATCTGCCTCGTATGGCTGAAGTAGAAATCTCTGCGATATAGGTGGGCACTACCACCGATGACACCCCTATGCCAATGCCACCCAGAAAACGGAAGAAGGAAAACGAATAAGGATCTGGCGCGAGGCCCGAACCAACGGCACTCACAGTATAGAGCACCCCAATCCAAAACAAAACTTTTTTTCTTCCATACTTTTCGGTGGGGCCGCCACCAAACAAAGCACCAAACACGGTTCCCCATAGGGCCATGGACATGATAAAGAAGCCATGAAACAAGGGTGACGTGTTCCAAAGTTGTTTGATGGGCAGGTTAGCACCTGAAATCACTACCGTATCAAAGCCAAATAAAAATCCGGCAATTGCGGCAACGATGGAACTGAGGAGTGTGTAATTACGGGCTGTCATAGGGTTTGTTGAATTTTAGAGTAGGAACAAGTAGGAATCATTTCCAGTTGGCCGGGTCAAGCCTCCAGGATTTTACATAGATCAATTGATTTTCGTCAAGGTAATTATTCTTCACGGCTTGCTGCAACAAGTGATTGAAATCACTTAGACAGGTGAGCGGAATTTTCGCTTCTTCAAAACCCTTTTCGGCAGCTTCAAATCCGTAAGTAAAAATCGCCACCATGCCAACTACTTTAAAGCCCGCTTCCTTCATGGCCTGCGCAGCTTTAAGCGAACTTCCTCCCGTAGAAATCAAATCTTCCACCAACACCACGCGTTGTCCTTTTCTGATTTTACCTTCTATCAAATTGCCCATGCCATGATCTTTTGGTTTTGGGCGCACATATACAAAGGGGAGCCCAAGCACATCGGCCACTAAGGCGCCTTGCGGAATGCCCGCAGTGGCAACACCCGCAATGCACTCCACATCCGGATAATTTAATTTTACAACGTTGGCCAGATTTTCTTTGATGTAAGTTCTGATCTCAGGATAGGAGAGCGCCAACCGGTTGTCGCAATAGACGGGCGACTTCCAACCCGAACTCCAGGTGAAAGGGGTTTTATGATTTATCTGGATGGCCTCAATGGCAAGTAGCTTGGCAGCTATTTCCAAGGCAGTGGTCTCATAAATTTTTATCATACTTTTCAGAAAAAGGTACAACCGTGCACGGTTCTTTTAAAACATTGCCAATTTTAAGAAACTTTCAGTAATAACAGCCCAATTGGCACACAATAGTTTGAAGGGGTTGATTGATTGGAAATTATTTATGTTTTTGCAGTACCAAAATAGATATGATAAGGCATGAACCTATTTATAAATGACATACCCGTGCGGATTACGGCTAAAGACATTTTGCCCCACGAAGGCGAAGTGAACCATGGCATAGATGCCTCTTTGGAAGCGATCACCAAAGCAGGGTTGATTCACCATGTGTGGATAAAAAATGTTTCCGTTCAGGATATGGACCTGCTGCTGGATTTGATCAATACCAAAGTGCCCACCAGCCTATTGTCGCTGCATGTTTCTGTCAACGATTATGATGCCATCCGCGAATTTTTGGTAAAGAAATTTAAGGTGATAAAGGCTGCAGGCGGGTTGGTGAAGAAGAAAGATAAATTTCTGATGATGTACCGGATGAAAAAGTGGGACTTGCCGAAAGGGAAAAAGGAAAGTGGCGAGAAATACAAACAAACCGCTGTGCGCGAGGTGGAGGAAGAGTGTGGAGTGACGGTGAAGCTCGGAAAAAAAATATGCACCACCTGGCACACCTACACCATGAACAAAAACAACATGCTAAAAAAAACGCGTTGGTATGAAATGGACTTGGAAGATGACTCGCGCATAAAACCCAGCATTGAAGAAGACATTGAAGAATTGCGCTGGATGACCCAAAAGGAAATCTATCACGCCCTCGAAAATTCCTACAAATCCATCCGGTTTGTG
>JANOQB010000585.1:0-5776 GCA_031422215.1 Cytophagales bacterium
TATAAGTCAATTTGTCGTTTGGCCATGCCAAGTGTGGTGAATTAACCTGCCCAAATTTGATAGAAAGAGCTGTGTAGAAACATGACAACATTCCGTTGTACTCTTAAAACGTGCAGTGTTGTATAAATTTCAACCATAATATCAGAAACACTATTACCACAAATAAACCTCCCTTGTTACGTAGCGATGTTGCAACAACAGCACATTCATGCGAAATATGTTTGAGCAATGAAAATGCTAACCTAATTTTCGGGCATGGATTCAATAACACACTCACCCTCGCAAGAAAAAAAATTGTACGACATAGCACTTCTTCTCGGTGCATTCACCATTGTATATAATTTATTGGAAGGTATTGTGGCCACTTGGTTTGGCTTTGAAGACGAAACGCTTGCCCTTTTTGGTTTTGGAGTGGACAGTTTTATTGAAATGATTTCGGGCATAGGCATCGTATATATGGTGTTGCGCATACGCAAAAACCCGCACAGCAACAGAAGCGGCTTTGAAAAAACAGCGTTGAAAATTACAGGTACTTCGTTTTATCTGCTCGTGGCTGCGTTGCTTATTTCATCTGTGATTGTGCTTTACTCCGGCCTCAAACCTCAAACAACTTTTTGGGGTGTAGTGATTTCTCTTATCTCCATTGTAGTTATGCTCGTCTTGATCTATGGAAAAATAAAAACCGGTAAACAACTTCACTCCGATGCCATACTGGCCGATGCAAACTGCACGAAGGTTTGTATTTATATGTCGTGTGTGCTGTTGGCTTCCAGTGCCATTTACGAAGTTACGGGGTTCGCTTACGCAGATGCGCTTGGCACGTTGGGCCTCGCCTGGTTTTCTTACAAAGAAGGCAAAGAGTGTTTTGAAAAAGCGGCAAGCAATGCTCATTGCTGCGATCATTGATTTCAAATCAACTCCGAATTGGATTTTTTACAAGTTTAGTTAAGCCGAGATGAAATGCGAGAACCACATAGGACATAGAACACATAGATTTCACATAGGGATTATTGGTTTCTACTGTGTGCTACTTAGGTTAGGCAACATAAAAAAAACAAGTACCCTATGTAACTAAGCGCAAGAATGTTGCATATAAGTAATGACCGAAGTAGTATGTGTTGTGTTTCTATCTGCCCGACTGGCACGCGGGTGTGGTTCAAATTCTTTCTCAACCAAAGACATTGAATTTTCATTCTAAATTTTAGGTCTAAGGAAATGTCCATTCAACCTGCAGAACCCAAAGACGCATTCGCCATAGCAAACCTGCTGGACCAATTAGGTTATCCAACTTCTGAAACTGAGGCTCTTCAAAAAATAGAAAACCAAACCAAGCCCTCCTACAAACTTTTCACAGCAAAAAGAGATGACCAAGTTGTTGGTTTAATTGCGCTTCATGTTTACCATCAACTGCATCTGCCCGGTCCTGTTGGGCGTATCACATCATTTTGCGTAGATGAAAAAGTGCGGGGCACAGGAGTTGGCTCTGCCTTACTGAAAGCCGCAGAAGAATTTTTTAGTGAAGAAGGGTGCTTTAAAATAGAAGTGACAAGCAATTTGAGAAGGATGCAAACCCATGAATACTATCTACGTCATGGTTACAGTGAAACCAGTAAACACTTTGTGAAGGTTATTGAGCGACATTAATGATTCTATAGATTTGAAATCCGCAGGTAAAGCCACAGATTCACAGATTAGCGAATGGGAAAAAACACTTCCTCATTTCTAACTTCTTAATTCTGACTTCTGACTTCTTTTTGAATTAAAGCCACAGATTTGTTAACGAAAAAAAATTGAAAGGTGATTGTCACTGGCACACCGCCTCATTCTGGATTCTGACTTCTACTATCTACTAACTCCTGTCTCCTAACTCCTGAATTCTATATATCTGACTTCTTCAACTTGAGGTAGGCGAAATAATTAAAGGCCACGGCCCACACCGCAGCAATTGCTACCGAGCCCCAATTAACCTGATCTTTAATCTCCATAAAAACATATCGGGCAAATGGCATGGGCACTAAATTCATAATTGATTCCAAAGGAAAAAATGGAATAATACCCGGCAAGTAATCATCTAAGTTTTCTTTGATAATCAACTCGATGAGATAAGAAAATAAAAGCAGGACAATGGTAAGGCCAGAACGATTTACAAAAATACCCAGCATCAAAGCGAAGGAAAGAAAGGCAAACACTTCCAAAAAATAGGCAGGATAGAAACCGATACCGGACAGGCCAAAAGGAAAATCCAATTCTGGAGAATAGATCAGCCCTGTTACACCAGCAATAAAAAAAAGAGAAACCATACTGATTGCACTCAATATAAAATTGGTGTAAACCTTGGAGAGCAGAAATTCTTCACGGCTCATTCCATCAATAATATTTTGGCGGATGGTGCGATAGGTAAATTCGTTGGTGATGGAAACCACAACCATAATGGCGAGGCCCATTTTCAGCAAGCCACCGCTCCACGCCAAGTTCTGCCAAACATCTGGAAAATGATAAAGCGGAATTCGCGTAATATTTATTTGCTGGCCAAAGCCTTCCACCAATCGCGAAAGTCCCTTCAAAAATTCCATGCCACTGGCAGCGCCCACGATCAGCGTAAAAAAGTAAATGCCACATATCACCCAAAAGGTGCGGTAGCTGGTCATTTTTCTAAGGTCAATTTTTAAGAGGTGGAGCATCTGAGATTTGAGATTTATGAATTATGAATTGGCCGAGTCGGCCAATATTTCCAAAAATTGTTTTTCAAGGCTTTTCTTTTGTGTCCTCAAATGCGAAACCACGATGCCCTTCTCAAACAAAAATTTATTCAAGTCTGTACTATGGAACCCATCCTTCATCATCACCTGAAACATTCCGTTCTCTTTTTTCAAGTTGGCACTGCCCACAAACTCCTGAAGCAGAATACTTAGGTCGTCATGAAAGGCTTGCACTTCCACAATCTCTTCGCCCTTGCCCACTTCGTCCACAGGCCCTGAATACATGAGCGTTCCCCGCTTGAGCACGGCAAAATGCGTACACACTTTCTGCACCTCGTCCAACAGGTGGCTTGCCAATATGATCGTGCGGCCATCGGCAGCAATTTTTTTTATGATGTCGCGTATCTCGGCAATGCCCATCGGGTCGAGGCCATTGGTGGGTTCATCCAAAATCAAAATGGTGGGGTCGTTCACCAGAGCCGAGGCAATCGCCAGCCGTTGCTTCATGCCCAACGAGTACGTGCGGTATTTATCATCTTTGCGAGAGGTGAGGTCCACCGTGTCCAATACTTTTGGGATATTGGCCGGATCAGCACCTTTGATCATCGCATTTAACTCCAAATTTTTTTGGCCTGTTAGATAGGGATAAAAAATAGGGTGCTCCAATACGGCACCAATTTTTTTTCGGGTGTGATGTGTGGCCGGCTCACCAAACCACGAGAAGCTTCCCGATGAAGGATTTACAACGCCCATCAACATGCCGAGCGTAGTGGTCTTGCCACTTCCATTCGGGCCCAGCATACCAAACACCTGACCACGCTTTACTTCCAGATCGAGTTGGTTAACCGCACAGAGCTTGCCGAAATTCTTTGTCAGTTTTTGAATGGATAAAACGGTTTCCATTAAAGTAGTGCCAGTTTAAGTTTTTAGATGTGGACTTTTAATTGCGAGTTGCGGATTGGCTGCAGCTAATTATCTGGCTTCTTGGTTTTCTTCTTATCCTTTTCTTCATCCCCGTCTTTGTTGTCTTTGTCATTATCCGTGAAGTTCTTTATTTTTTTTCCTATATCGGTGCTTTCATCAATTGCTTTAAATAACTCAGGGGCTTTGTCCAAAGCAATTTTACCCAAAATATCCAACACCAATAAATTAGTGGAATCGCTTGCCAAAAGAACCGTGCCTTTGATATCCCCATTCTTTTCCCTGATGTAAACATGAAAATCCTTGCCTTCGTACCGCCCAGTCATAATCTCTTCATACTCCTCACCTTTATAATCGGAGATCAATTTTTTATATTCCACCTTACCAAACACAGATTCCGCTTTATCAATCATCAAGAAGCGCATCTTCTCAATGTCTTTGATCAACTCATCAAAATTTTTGTCATCGCTTTGATTTAACATGCGCAGTGTATTTCGGTAGAAAAACAGAGATAGCCCTCCATATTTTTCATCTAAGAACTGCGTGGTTTTTGTTTGCGCAAGTCCAGAAAAACTACTGGCTGATAAAACTAGAATGATCAGATACTTCATCGGTTGAATTTTTTGTTTGTCATTGAAAACCAAACCTGTCAGTTTGAGGCTCTCGAAAACTGATTGGACTAAGTTAAATCGCCTTCGAGGGCCTCAGGCTGACACTACTTTATAAGTTTGCGTAACATAAGTTACTTACACGGATTTAAAAAAGAAAAGGATGCGTGATTTGCACACATCCTTCTCCTGTTACGGAATTAATTCTTTTGCTTCTTATCCTTAATCTTCTCTAAATTCTCCAACCCCTCAATGTTCACCGACTTGCCGATCTTGGAAATTTCTTTCAAATCAATCTCGCCAAAAAGGGTGAGCACCATAAACTCTTCGTTGCCGCCCATCACCATCACCAACTCACTTATTTTTCCACCCGCTTCTTTGGTAAAAAATTTCATGTCTTTGTCTTTGTCGCGGATGGCCATCAGTTCTTCAAACGAACCCGTTGGGATCATGGAAATTGCTTCTTTGTACAATTCACGCGAGTCGCGCGTCTCGCTCTTCGAGAGGATTTTCAAACCTTTAATTTTGCTGATGGAATTGATCATCGCCTTTTCTTCTTCGGTGTCGCCCGTAAGGTTGGCCATCATGCTGAACATTTTACCGCTGATGGTAACCTGGCTGAACGTTTCGTCACCCTGATATTTGCTGAAGAATTTGGCGATCGCATCGTTTTGCGCGCTTGCTGCTATCGACCATACCATTACTACTGCGCCAATCATTAACTTTTTCATAACTATCAATTTTAATTTTTTTTGTTTCCTTTTAAATAGTCCCTTCTTCTGTTTTTGTTTGCTTATGCAACTTCTCTTCGGCTTCGTTAAAAACTTTTATCCGTCCCGCTTCCTTTTGTGCTTTATTAAACCCCTTCGATATCATCATCAGTGCCCGCTTGGTTTCTTCCAGTGCCAGCTTCGGGTCACTGTAGGTATCCACCACTTCCGGTGGATATGCTTTTCGTATTTCTGTTCTTACAAAGTACGAAGCCGTAACCACTACCAACAACCCTGCCGCGATGCGCGCATAGTTGAACATCATCCTTCTCGATTTTCCCTGCGGTTGATGTTGCCTGATTTTTTTTCTCACGGCTTCATCAAAATCGGCACCGCCCACTAGTTGCTTTTGCTGCGATTCAAAGTAGCGGAACAAGTCTGCCGTTTCCTTCACGCTCTCGGGCACGTTGCCACGAAAATATTCGCGCAGTTGTTGCTCTTCCTCTAAGGACGTTTCGCAGTTCCAGTATTTTTCCAGCAGCAGGTTAAGTTGCTTAGAGTCCATACGCATTTATTTTTACAAGTTTTTCCCTCACCGCGCTACGGGCGCGAAACAAATTGACTTTTACCTGGCTCATATCCAATTCCAATATGTCGCAAATCTCGTTGTAGCTATACCCTTCAATGTCGCGAAGGTGTATCACCTGGCGCTGCTTTTCGGGCAACGCTGCAATCATTTCATTTATCCGTTGCATGCTCTCATCAATTTCTGTCTTCTCATAAGGTGTTGACGTCTCCTGCGCCATGTCAAACCGCTCGTCCATCGGGCCGGTGTTTC
>JANOQB010000586.1:0-7772 GCA_031422215.1 Cytophagales bacterium
CAAAAAACTAAGGGGCGACCTGCCCGATGAAGTCCAAGACCTGGAAGACGAAATGGAAGGGTACCGCACCCGGATGTCGCGATTTGAGGCAGAATTAAAAGAATTGGAGGATGCCATCAAAAAGAACAAAGAGGGGATCAAGGAAGCCGAGAAGCTCGTAAAAAAATATAACGAACAACAGAAAAACGTTAAGAACAACCGCGAGTTTGATGCCATCACCAAAGAAATTGAATTACAAGAATTGGAAGCTCAGATTTGCGAAAAGAAAATAAAAGAGGCGAAAGACAAAATTGATGGCAAGAAGACCGAGATAGGAACGATTGAGAAGTTCATCAAAGAGCGAGAGGAAGACTTGGCAAACAAGAAGGGCGAACTGGACAACATCTTGAACGAAAGCCAAGAGGAAGAGAAAAAATTGCTTACCGAAAGAGAAAAGGCAACCAAAAAAATAGAAGACAAACTTCTTAAGCATTACAACCGTTTAAGAGGTAGCCTTTCGAATGGCTTGGCAGTGGTTAGGGTTGTGCGTGGTGCTGCCGAAGGGTGCAACATCATCATACCGCCACAAAAAATTGCCGAGATACGCGAGAAAAAGAAAATTGTAATTGACGAACATTCAGGAAGGATTTTAGCCGATGTCGATTTAGGGTCGATGGAGGAAGAGCCAAAACCAAAAAAAGCCGCCCCGGCAAAGCGGGCAAAAAAAGTTGAATAGACTGATAACCATAAGGGATTTTAAAAAGGCATGCGCACTCGCTTGCCTTTTTTTATTTTCGCTTTCGGCTCAATCCAACGACTTGGTATGGAAATTCGATCCTGAACTTCAAAAGGCTTATCAGTTGGTCACCACGTTGCAACCAGATAAAGCCAACGAACTGCTCAATAAGATCACAAGCAACGAACTGCATAAACTATATGTGCAAACCCTAAATGAGACATTGCATATACTCATCACGGAAGATCATGGAAGTTTTCCAGCTATCGATCAAAAATTCAAAGACCGGATAAAATATTTGGAAAGCCTGCCACAAACTGCCGAAACACTTTTCTTGCAAGCAGAACTCGCCTTGCAGCGTGGGTTTTGCTTTTTGAACCTGGGCCAGGAATTAAATGCCGTATTCTCCATCCGCAAAGCCTACCAGCTAACTTCCGATTGCCTTAAAAAGTATCCTGCCTTCATTCCTATAAAAAAAACAAGTGGGGTAATTCAGGTAATGATCGGATCAGTGCCCGAAAAATATAATTGGTTCATTACCCTGTTGGGGATGAAGGGTTCGGTTACAGCAGGGCAAAAGCAACTAGCAGAACTTCGCGCCTCCACCTCTTCGCTGAACCTGGAAGCCGCCATACTTTTTTTTGCCATACAGGGCTTTATCAATCAGGAATTTGCATTGGCCGCACAAGGCATCAATCAACACTTAAAAGACCAACCCAATAACAAGCTACTGATTTTTATTGGCGTGAACATGCTCATCAAAGATGCACGCAGCGAAGAAGCACTCGCATTGATCCATCAGTTGAAAAATGTACCGCAAGGCTTGCCCATGCACTACATCGACTATTTGCATGGTGAAATACTTTTGCAAAAAGGCGAGTACCAAAAAGCGGTGGAGATATTCAGCGAGTTTATAAAAGCTTATCCCAGCCAAAGCTTCAAGAAAGATTCTTATTTCAAAATATCGTTGTGTTATTGGCTGCTTGGAAACACCTCTTTCGCCAAAGCGAACTTTGAAAAAGCAAAAACCACCGGCAGCGACAAGGCCGAGCCCGACCGCTACGCAGCAAAGCAATTGGAGAATGCGGACTTCCCAAACAAAAAACTTTTGAAGGCCCGCTTCAGCACCGATGGAGGATATTACAAAGAGGCGGCTGCCATGCTAAGCAGCGTGGTACCTTCCGACCTGACTACCGAAAAGGATAAAACAGAATTTTATTATCGCAAAGCCAGGCTGGCACACCGGATGGGAGAAATAGGTGCAGCCAAAATATTTTATCAGCAAAGCATCGACATGACACGCGACAACCCGTGGTATTTTGGTGCCAACGCGGCACTGCATCTCGGCTACATCGCCAAAGACCAAAAAGATTTGGTAACGGCAAAGAAATATTTTACGATGGCTCTTAGCTTTCCAAAACACGAATACAAAAACAGCATCGATAGTAAAGCACGTTCAGAGCTTCAGTTGCTGAGTGAAAGCAAAGTCTAAAATTTTCGTTAATCATTTCTAAATTCAAAAATTCAAATTTGAATATCGAATGACGATTAACGAAGTTTGAATGATGAAGTCGGAAAATCTATTCTTCCCATTTTTGCCTTTTATTATTTTCATCCTTATCGGGATGACAGAATTAGCAAGTGCCCAGACTGAGCCCAAAAATAAAAACGCGGCTTACTATTTTGAAAAGGGTGAAGAGGCCATCATGAATAAATCCTTTAAAACTGCACTGGCCCATTTCAATGAATGCCTGCGGCTGAGCCCTTACTTTATGGAAGCGTACTACTCCCGTGCAATAGCGAAGGAAAATTTAGGCGACAAGCATGGTGCCCTAACCGACTACAATATTTACCTCGAGGCAAAACCCGATAGCAAAGAGGCACTGTTCAGCAGGGCCATGACACGCTATGAGTATGGGCAATGGGCGGTGGCCAAAGAAGATTTTCTAAAACTATTGGCTTTGCCAAAGGGTGGCGAAACCAACACGATATATTTTCAAACCGACAAATCAGCCGATGGGGTCACCAAAGCATTCACAGTTCAAAATAACATGAGCGCCACCTACTTAAATTATCTCGGGTTGATTGAAACAAACCTCTATGACTTTTCGAAAGCTGTACATTATTTTGATTCCGCCATCAGCATCAATCCAAATGACCCCGACTTCTTGATTAACCGAGGGGTGATGCGATTGACCGCTGGAGACTCCTTGCAAGCCAGGGCTGATTTTGAAAAAGCCCTCCTAATAAATCCCGAAAGCAGTTTGGCGAGGCACAACTTGGCCGTGCTTAAAAGATCCTCAGCAAAATTTGAAGAGACTGACGCCATGCTAACAGAATCAATTGAAAAAAATCCTGCCATGCCTTACTCGTATGCCGAGCGCGGATTGGTAAGGATGAAGAATGGAAATATGAAAGGTGCGATGGAAGACTACAACGAAGCGATCAGGCTCAATCCCTCAGACCCTGACTATTGGCTCAACCGTGGCATCATCAAAGAAAAAAGCAAAGACCTGAATGGTGCGCTGGCTGATTACAAACAGGTGATCGCACTCAAGGCCGATCATGAAAAAGGTTGGCTCAATCACGGCAACGTGTTGGTAAAACTCGACCGGTTTACAGAAGCAATTGAGGATTACAGCGTAGCCATCACCTATTATCCCGACTATGGATTTGCCTATTATAACCGGGGCCTTACTCTTCACCGAATTGGCAAAAAAACAGAAGCGTGCAAAGATTTAAATCGAGCGAAAGAGCTGGGGATTAAGATTGATCAGAAAATCGTGAGCACGATTTGCAAATAATTTAAGTCACCCAATGTAGCGTCTGCGCCTTGATTGGATTTTCAAAAGGCTCGCTGTTTTGTTGCGACAATGCCCACAACCTTTTTATTTCATAATACCAACGGGCCTGCATATCGGGTT
This sequence comes from Cytophagales bacterium, assembly GCA_031422215.1. Taxonomy (GTDB): domain Bacteria; phylum Bacteroidota; class Bacteroidia; order Cytophagales; family Cyclobacteriaceae; genus ELB16-189. The sequence goes on from JANOQB010000586.1 coordinate 3,640, forward strand.
CGCCAATTAACATCAAGGTCGGTTTTGATTTTAGGCCCTCACTGAGTTTTTGAAAAACACCGAGGTCCTGCCCAATGAATTGCTTGCCCAATCTTTTGAGAGGCCACCACAACCATTTTGTCATTGGCAGCGAGCTGTAGAAAATGTGCGTCAACTCAGTTTGGCTTTCGCTGATGGGTGTGAGTATGGTGATGGAAATAACTTCGTGCTTCTCCCCTACCGCAATATGCTCGGTGCGTATGCCCGGGATTTCAAATGTTATCTCCGTGGAGGTGCCGCCCTTCAACACACTATATCCTTTTGAATTGGACGAAGGCGTATGACGCACCATCTTAAACCCCTTTGCTGTTGGTTCAAATTTCTTTTCTTTGATCTTTAACTTCTTGGCCGACCGCCAGTACCACGATTGGTGTACAAACGTTACGTGCGAAGGATCGATGAGGCCAATTACTGAGTGATCTATGTCAGCCGGCAGCGTCACCGTTTCCACGTGAAGGAATTTTTTATCTGAAGCCAACAGCAAGTTTGGCGGTGGCTCGTTGGGAACTACGTTGGGAAGTTTCTTTTCGGGTATATAAACCCAAATGGTTCCGTTCACTTCTTCGCACGGATATTGAAAAATTTTTATTTTTGAAACATCGATGGTGTTGTCCGGTGGCAAGGCTGGTATCCCTTTGCACGTTCCATTTGTATTGAACTGCCAGCCATGATAGCAACATTGAATGGTGTTGTCTTTAAACCAACCTTGTGAAAGTGGCACGCCACGGTGCGGGCAATTGTCGCGCAGTGCGAAAGGCTTACCGTGCTCATCGCGACCAAAAACAATTTTTTCGCCCACCATGTCTTTGCCTATCAGCTTTCCGCGCTTCAAGGTGGAGCCATGAAAGGCGAGGTACCAAAGGTTTTTTAAGAAGAGGGAGTGATCTGTCATGTTTGGAGTGGAGGAAAAGTTAGTTTCTCTTTTGGGTGCATCTATATTTATTTTGTGGCTCCTGAAGCAACATGCTTCTCTCCTTCTTTCTGTAGTTTGAGAGAAGGAGATATAACTTAGTCTAATCAATTTTCGAGAGCCTCAAACTGACAGGTTCCATTGTGAATGTGTGCCAATCCACTTAATTTAAACCTGCTTAAATTGAATCGGCTTTCTTATTCCAAAAAACTTCGAGCACCCGCTAAGCGAATACATTCATTTGCTCAAAGGTATTGCAAAGGCGGCAATTTGCCAGCAAGTAGCAAGCTGACCCTTCAACGAAATTACCCCAAATCCGGTCTCAACCTTACAAACACCGGCTCGCGAAACATTTTATCTTCAGTGATCATGGCAAAACTTATTTCAGCTACCAAGACTGGTTCCACCCACTTGCTTGTTTTTTCGTCCATCACTTTCCCTCCGATCGGTTTCTTTATTTCTTTCAGGTCACTTATTTTTTTGAACAACTCTTTGATGGTGGCATCGTCAAAGCCGGTGCCCACTTTGCCTCGATAAAGAAGTTGGTCGTTGTCGCGCTCGGCAATGTGCAATCCGCCAAACGTACTCTTGCGGTCGCCTTTGCCTTCGCTGTAGCCAATGATCACGCACTCGCGCGTGTTGCGCACTTTTATTTTAAGCCAGCTATCCGACCTTTTGCCCGGTAAATATTTTCCGTCTTTCAATTTGGACATGATCCCTTCCACCGAATGTATCTTCGCAGCCTCAAACAACGACTCGCCATCTTCCACCATCTCGCTGATGCGATAAGGCGTATCGGGCTTGATGGCATCTTTTAACCATTCCTTTCGCTTGATCAATGGTTCGTTGATCAAACTTCTTCCATCCAAATACAAGCAATCAAAAATGTAGCAATAGACAGGGCTCGTTTTGGAATTTTTTTGAATGGTGGTTTCACCGGAACTCATCAGCCGATGGATTACCTTTTTGAAATCAGGCTTACCAGATTTATCAAGGCACACGATCTCAGCGTCAAACAATCCACACGTAGCACGAAAGGCCTTATCGGTCACCAGCAACTCAGGAAACTTTTGAGTGATGTCGTTTTGGTTGCGCGACCGGATCTTTACTTGGCCATCCTCCAACGAAATCAATGCACGGATACCATCCCATTTCATTTCGTGAATGTACTTGTCACCCTCCGGTGGTTTGTTGGCCGAGCCAGACAACATTGGCTCGATGGCATCATGCAAATAATTTACTTGTGGGGTGTCCACGCGTTCCAGCAACCATTCCTTCGGCTTGATCTTATAAATGCGATACTCACCGGAAACTTCTTTGCTGCTCAACCGAAAATAAAATCCGTCTTTCTTGTCTTTGGTGATGTGATATTTTCCCAACGCATAGATCCACATTTCACCGGCACCATATTGTCCTTTCGGGATCACGCCATCAAAAGTAAGGTACTGCATAGGGTGATCTTCCGTTTGCACGGCCAACCGCTTCACGCCCGGATACGGAGGCAATCCGCGTGGCACCGCCCACGATTTAAGAACACCATCCTTCTCCAACCTCAAATCGTAATGCAAATTGGTGGCATGATGCCAGTGAACAACAAAGCTGGTGCCACTGCCTTCGATCACCCGCGCGTTAGGCTCTGGAGTTTTTTCAAAATCGCGCTTCTTGGAATAATCCTCGAGTTGCTCCGGGGTTTTTCTTTTTCCCGATACCGGAAGTTTCTTTGCCTTTGAAAGTTTCACCGTGCGATGTGTGTGCAACTCTACTGCGTACGCGTCCATCCCCTCCCAGGCATCGCCATCATTCACAACTTTGTTAACGGCATTAGCAATATTGAACTCTAACGGACTTTTCAATGTTGAGATTTCATCCCACGAAAGTGGCATGGACACCGGTGCCCCCACACGCCCACGCAAACTGTAAGGCGATACGATGCTTTGCCCCGAGCGTATCCTAAAAATGTCGATCAGCACACGACCTTTGCGCGCATCTTTTTTTATGTGCAAGGTAGTCTCGGTAGATGTGCGCTCTACAAAAGGTTGTGCTATGGCTTGCGCTGCTTCAAATACGGTGTGAAAATCCCAACGCGGTTCTATCGGGCAACAAATATGAATGCCTTTTCCCCCGGTAGTCTTGGCAAATGCAGTGTAACCAAAATTTTCAATGTGCGATTTCAAATCCAACGCCAATGACACGATCTTGCTGAACGTATAGCCTTCCGGTGGATCGAGATCGAATACCATATAATCAGGGTGCTCAAAGTCGGGCTTGCGGCTATGAAGCTGGTGAAGTTCGAGCGAGGCTAAGTTGGCAAGCCAAACCAACGAGGCTGGCTCGGTGGCAATGATGTAATCCTTCTTTTCCTCTTTGCCCAGCTTTACAAACTCCAGCCAATCGGGTGCCCACTCAGGTCGGTTCTTTTGATAGAAACTTTCACCGTGTATGCCATCGGGAAAACGGATCAGCGTAAGTGCCCGTCCTTTTACATGCTGCAAAAGCGTGGGAGCTATTTTCAGATAGTACTCTATGATCTCGGCTTTGGTTACTCCATCTTCGGGAAACAGAACTTTGTCGAGGTTGGATAATTCCAACTTTCGCTTTCCTACCTGCGCCCATTGCGATTTCTTGGCCATTTGTTTTGGAAAGGTAATAAACCTTGGATAAAAGTAGGCAGTAGAGCAGTATGCAGTAGGCAGTTTCGTTTAGAACAGGTTATTTTTTTGGCTGATCCGATTTAACGAGGGCTCACGCAAATGCAGAAATGTCGCTACTACTGCTCGTGCCAACACCGCTGCAGGATTGAAGTTTACCCAGACCTTTTTTTTGGAAGAAACAATCTCTGTCGTAGAGCTCCTTAATAACTGATGTTACGCAAAACTAGCTGGTGTGTCAGTTTGATCCCGATAACTATCGGGACGAAAACTGACTTGAGAAATCAAAATAGTCTTCGAGTACCTCAGGCTGACATAGCTTTCAATTGTTTTGCGTAACATCAGTTAATAAATCAGTTGAGGTTATTCAAAAGGTTCATAAAGCCTCATACTGTTGGGGGGATATACGCACCTTTTGGTATATTGAGGTGCGCATAGCCGCTCGAACGTTAGCAACAATGCCCTTCCACCAACCCGACAAATTCTCCACGACAATAAAGTAACGGCAGACAATCCAACCCTTTAAGTTTCTCCAC
>JANOQB010000587.1:0-3328 GCA_031422215.1 Cytophagales bacterium
CGCGCAAGCGCACCCGCTACGGTATAATTTTTTTTAACGGCTTCATCTAAGTCGGGATTGATAAGCTCGGATACCACCCACAATATTCCCAGCCCTAATAGTATGCCTGTGTAAGGAGGCATGTGCGTGAGGGTTTTGAAAATGGGCACAAAGATGAGCGCGCTTACACCAAGTACCAACATCAGATTGCCTGAGCGCACCGTGGTGTCTTTTTCTGTGGCGTTGTTTGCAGGTGCTTCACCAAGCGTTCCTTTCAAGGTAAAATTCAAATAGATCAACGGTATGAGCATGCAGGCCACGCTGGGCAAGAACAGGGTAAGCATAATGTTTCCTGTTGAAATTTGTCCGCCAATCCAAAGCATGGTGGTGGTCACATCGCCAATGGGTGTCCAGGCGCCACCGGCATTGGCAGCGATCACGATCATGCCGGCAAAGAACAAACGCATTTCCTTATCGGGAATCAGCTTGCGCACCAGCGACAACATAACAATGGTGGTGGTAAGATTGTCGAGCACCGAGGACAGAAAAAAAGAAACCCAACAAATAATCCAAAGAAGCCTCTTGGGGTTTTTGGTTTTTATCCGGTCGGTAATAAAACGGAAGCCATGATGCGCATCCACCAGTTCTACGATTGTCATGGCCCCCAACAGAAAGAAAATTATTTGGGCAATGCTGCTCAGGTGCTCGCCCAATTCGAAGGTGACAAACTCGCGGTACAGTTCGGAGGAGGTAAGGGCATTGAACTTTTCCCCCAGCTCAATTTTCAAAACTTGCAAGAAGGAAGAATAGGATTCACTATTAGTGACCGACTCTATGGGTTCGGATATCACGAAAAGCGTCCAGCAAATCACCCCCGCCAGTAGGGCCGAAGCTGTCTTGTTTATTTTGATCGGGTGCTCGAGGGCGATGGCCAAGTAGCCCACAACGAATACAATAATCACTAACGCTTCCATAGGGTTGATTTTTTGGGGATAAGTAAATATAAGGCAAAAAAAAGTTGACTTCAAAAAAAGAAAGTTGCTCACTATACTCAATGCTATTTGTTTTTGATGAGCGGCTCGATACTGTACAATGCTATCTCGCTGTAGATTGTATTTTTCTTTGCCCGATAAAAACAGCGCACAAAACAAGGGCGGTGCCTATCCAGGTATAAAGTGTTAGTGGCTCATCCAGCAGGAAGGCAGAAAACAGCAGTCCAAAAATAGGGCATAGGTATAGCCAAATGGAAGCGCGCACGGCATCGGCTTTCAACAATATTAGCCATAGTTGCACAGCAATGATAGAAACCGGTACGATAAGCCAAAGGAGGGATAACCAAAACCGTGCATCGAAATGATTGGGCTGCGAATGCAACATAAAAGTAAAAGGAGAGATCAGCAATCCTCCTATCAGCACTTGCCAGCCGTTGATCACTACGCGCTCCAAGGTCCACTTCACCGAAGCGTAATACACCGATCCATACGAGTAAGTAATCATGCTAAGGCCAAGCAGCAGCAAGCCAACGGTAGTCACGTCCTTTGTGTTCAGCAGCGGGTATGATGCCACAAACACACCGGCAATGCCAAGGCCTATGCTTGTCCACTCGGTAGCAGTCACTTTGCGTTTTGACCAGATGGAACTCATCAGACTAATAAATAGCGGATTGAGCGCAATGGCCAATGCGGTGACACCGGCAGTGATATATTGAAGTGCGATAATAAAAATGCCGAGGTAAAGTCCCGTGTTAAAAGCCCCGAACACGGTGAGGTGTTTCCACTCTTCACCTGCTGGCATTCTGTTTCTTTTGATAACATGAGCATAGGTGAGCATGAGCCCGCCCGCAAGCAGAAACCGGATATTGAAAAGCACGAGCGGTTCTGCAGAGTACAACCCAAATTTTCCGGCCACGGATGCAGAAGCCCACAGCATGGAAAAAATAATGCCGGTGAAAATATAACGGGTAAAAGATTTCTCCAACGGGTGTGATTTTATCGGGTAATAAAAAAGCTGTTCATAATTTGTATGAACAGCTTTTTGTGCAACCTACTCAAATGGTTTAGAAACGCAAATTTAGTTAGGGCTTGGTTTAGAATTTGAAAGTCAATTGTGCCAAATAGGTAGTGCCCATCTGGCTAAAGTGCGAGCCATCGTAGGTAAGTACTGGGTAACGACCATTGAAGCTGATGTAACTTATTTCATCTTTCACCGCATTTTCATTTGCCAAGATAGCTTCACCGGCTGCATTGTGTGCTTTGATAATATACTCGGGCATCACATTGAGGATGTTTTGAATGGTAAGCGAAAAAGAGGTTTTAGAATTGAATTCATACGATAGCCCTAAATCGGTAAGCATCTTTGTTTTGAATTCAATAAAAAGATTGTCGTTTAAGTCGGCATTATCAAATACCGTTGGGCCAAAAACGCTGTTGTTCAAATTGATCGCAAGTTTGCCTTTGGTTATATCTATGCCAAGAATGTATTTAAATTTTGGCCTACTGGTGGTAAGCAACGACTCACTGGTTTGATTGTATATGGTCAATCCACCAATTTTATCATTGACCGCTTCCCAACCTCCCACCAAATCATTTTTCAAGCGCATGTTGCCGGCCAGGTTAAAGCTTAACTTCGTTGAACCAAGATCAACATTGCGATAACTTGCCACCAGGTCAATGCCTGTAGTTTTAGTTTCGGCAGCATTGACAAAGAACGAAATGTTATCAACAGAGGCATTGCTCACCTCACTTCCATAAACAACCCGGTCTGTAATATTTATTGAATAATAGTCAGCTGTGATTGACAAATTTCTATTGGGGTTAAATCCAAAACCAAAGGAAACATTTTGGGATTTCTCTGCCTTTAATCTTGGAACGCCTAACAAGCGGGCTTCGCGGCTAAAGTTGTTTGCCAAACCCGTTATAACAATATCCCCTCCGGCAAATGATGCCTGGCTAAGGGACAAATATTGCTGATGAAGTGTGGGAGCCCTAAAGCCTGACGAAACCGCGCCACGTATTGTAAAGGTTTCCCCGATTTTATAACGTGACGTTATTTTGTAAACATTGGCCGCACCAAAATCTGAATATTTTTCAGAACGGAATGTGCCGCCAATCAGAAAATTATCGGTGATGTCCCACGTTAAGTCAATGTACGCACCAATGTTATAGCGGTTTGCTTTAATTGCATTGCGTTGTTGAAAACCCGGAAATGAATTGGCACCTTGCCCTGAATAAGAAGCTGTATCACCTGCAATCAGTTCCCATGATTCCGATCTGAACTCAGAACCAAATGCAACAAAGAAATTATCCCGAACTGATTTCGAAAAATCCATATTGCCCACCAGGTGGTTAAA
>JANOQB010000588.1:0-3397 GCA_031422215.1 Cytophagales bacterium
AACCGATCGGCCAACTTGCCGAACTTTGGAGGGAATGTTGGAAACTTCAATTCGCAAGGTGGCTATGACCTGTATGTAAAAGTGCACCCCACAAACGAAAACATGACTTTTGTTGGAGGCACCAATCTGTATCGCTCTACCGATGGCTTTGCAACATCTGGCAACACGGCATGGATAGCTGGGTATAACACACTGAACAATGTTAGCCTTTACCCTAATCACCACCCCGACCAGCACAGCATGGTTTTCTTTCCATCCAATCCCAACAAAGTTGTAACGGGCCACGATGGCGGTTTGAGCATCACGCAAAACATAACTACAAATCTTGCAACCCATCCGGTAACGTGGACAAGTCTTAACAATGGCTACCTCACTACTCAGGTATATGCGCTTGCTGTTGGCCCTGGCAATTTGATCATGGCCGGGTTTCAGGACAACAGCACGTGGGCCACCACGTCCGCTTCTGCCAACGCTACGTGGATAGATCAGTTCAGCGGTGACGGATGTGCAACGGCTATCAACAAGACCGGAACACTGCGCTATGTTTCGGCCCAGCTTGGCGTTGTATATCGGGCTTCATACACAGATGCCAACGACAATACCCCGAATGCTTTTTTTAGTATTTCTCCAAGTTCAACAGGATTGTTTGTCACTCAATTTGAATTGGACCCGAACGATGACAAGTTGATGTATTATATCGGGACCAATACTCTTTGGAGATCTAACAATGTAACTACGGCAACCGTCTCGTTGGGGTGGAATAACTTGAATAACACATCCTCTTCACAGCAACTGTCAACAATTGGCATTTCCACAAATCCTTCCAATGTTGTTTATGTAGGCAGCACAGGTGGCAATATTTTCCGATTGGACAATGCCCACGTAGGCAACCCTATTTATGTTGACATTTTCACAGGCAAAGGTTTACCCGTTGGAAATGTATCGAGCCTTGCCGTGGATCCCGCCAATGCCATGCGTGTGATTGCCACATTTTCAAACTATAGCATAAAAAGTATTTGGCTAACAGAAAACGGTGGAACTACTTGGACAGACATAAGCGGAAACCTTGAACAGTTTGCTGATGGCACCGGCAATGGCCCATCGGTACGGTGGATGGATATTGTGGGAAACAACAATGCTTACTTAGTAGGCACAAGCACGGGATTGTATTCAACGAAAGTCCTCAATGGCTTATCCACAGTTTGGGCACAAGTTGATCCTTCCATTCTGGGTGTGGCGGTAGTTGAGCAAGTGAGATCAAGGGATGATGGATTGGTGGTAGTGGGAACTCATGGAAATGGATTGTTCAGTGCGCTCTACGAAGTTGATAATCTTGCTGTGGTTATCAATCAATCTCCGGAAAACGTTTCTGTGATCGAGAATGCAACTCCTGTGATCATCCCAGTTGGAAATGTATTCCGCTCAACGGCCAGCGTTCCTTTGGCCTTGACGGTAATAGTAGATGCAAATACAAATCCATCGCTCGTGAACGCATCTATTTTGGGTGCCAATCTTACCTTGACTTTTGCAGCCAATGCAAGTGGCACAGCGCTGATAACGTTAAAGGGAACCGATCCAAATCTGCAATTTGCCACGGCATCATTTGGTGTAGAGGTAAATCCCATTATCAAAACCTATCCATTCGTAACTAATTTTCCCACGGGTACTTTACCATTCGGATACAATGTTTCGGGTGACTTTCCGTGGTTGGTGGATAGTGGAGGCACACCATCCTTAGCAACAGGCCCTAATGGTGACCATACGCAGCCTGATGGATCAGGATTTTACATTTACACAGAAGCATCAGGGCCACTGCCATTGGCAACAGGCGATTTTTCGCTGCCGGTTATGGATATAAGTGCTCTCACAAATCCTGCTGTATCTTTCTTTTATCACATGCATGGAGCCACTATCGGAAGTTTAGAAGTATTTGTGCGAAACATTGGAACCAATGCAATGACCAGTGCACTGAAGCTTACGGGGCAACAACAACCAAACCAGGCCGATCCGTATAAAGAATCCGTTATCCCTTTGGGTTCCTATGTTAGTGCAGGAAAAATCCAACTTATTTTCAGGGGCACCAGAGGCGATTCTTTTACCGGTGATATGGCCATAGACGATATTGTTGTTGCCGAAGCACTAGTAAATGATGTGGGGATAAAATCCGTAACTACAGGCAGAGTGATTGGTCAGAATGTTCAGGAAACAGTTTCGATTGAGATCGCTAACTATGGCTTATCATCACAGAGCAACTTCAATGTTTCTTACCAGATTGCTGGAGGTTCTTTTGTTACTGAGTTGTACACCGGAACAATCAATGCATATGAAACAAAGGCGTTTACTTTTGCCACCAAGTTCAGCAGATCAACACGGGGCGAGTTTCAAATCATATCCTCCACACATCTGGCCACGGATGGCAAGGCAGGAAACAATTCAGGGAGTGTAAGTTCTTTTATTGTACCGGTGGCCACACTTCCTTACCAAGATAGTTTTGAAACCAGCGATGGCGGTTGGACGCCCGGTGGCACTTCGAGCTCTTGGGCGTTGGGGGTTCCGGCTGGTGCTTTTATCAATGCTGCGTCCAACGGAACAAAGGCCTGGGTAACAAATCTCATTGGCAATTATCCTAACAATGAACAATCCTATGTGATGAGCCCGCTTTATTCAATTTCGGGCATAAGCCAGATTGAAGCCAACCTCGACTTAAAGTATAGAATTGAAGAAGGGTGGGATGGAGCGGCATTTCAATCTTCTACTGATTTGGGAGCTACGTGGACTAATGTGGGAGTTCTAAATGATCCGGTAAATTGGTACAACTTCAACTTAGATATTGCAACAGGCTCAGCGGCTTTGAACTTCAGTGGTGGCAATGGCGATGTGTGGTCTGGTATCAGTCTGGGAGCTGGATATGTAACAGCCACCCATGCAATCACAGGGCTTGCCGGCAAATCCACTCTGTTGCTACGGATGGTTTTTGGTTCTGACGAAATTATAACTGATGAAGGAATTGCTTTCGACAATGTGTTTTTTGGCAGCAAGCAAACGATAACCTTTGGAGCGTTGCCAACAAAAATTTTTAGCGATCCACCTTTTGCCTTGTCAGCTACCGGAGGCTCATCGGGTCAACCCATTACGTTCAGTAGCAGCAATACATCCGTGGCAACCATTAGCGGTGCTACCATTACAATTGTTGGTGCGGGGACAACAACCATCACAGCAAACCAAGCTGGCAGTGCTACCCACTTTGCCGCTACACCTGTTCCTCAGTTATTGACCATAAACAAAAGCCCACAAACCATCACATTTGCTGCTTTGCCTGCCAAGACTTTTGGCGATGCGGCTTTTGCTTTATCAGTCACCGGAGGAGCTTCGGGCGAGCCCATTATTTTTAGCTCGT
>JANOQB010000589.1:0-5231 GCA_031422215.1 Cytophagales bacterium
GTGGGGCTGGACAATGAAAATCAGCTACAAATCTCTATCAGCTTCTGTTTCGGTTGACGAATAAAGCCTAGCAAAAGTTATTAACTTCATCAACAAAATAAAACCAAGCAGCAGTACCGGGCTGGACATTATAAAATCCTCAACCTGCAGCAATATCTGCTCGTTAAGAACTAATATTCATTCCCCTTCCAAATCTCACCACCCCCCCAACACTCACCCCAATCAACAAGGCAGCTACAGAAGACACTACAAAATTGCCAAGATCAATTTGCTTTTCGGCAAATGTAAACCGTAGAAAAATGACGAGGCCATAGATCGCCACAATTAAAACCCAATAACACACAGTAGGCCTTTTTGGTTTCAATGAATTGGATGGCTTCAAAAGTAAAATGTAAGTGCATACAATGGCAAGGCCAACGAACGTACTGAACTGTTGCAGCGCATAGAACAACGGATAGCGCACACCATCGAAGGGAATGAAAACATATTTGTAATATGAAATGTGCCTTACAAAATAGGCTTCACCGTGTGTGAATGAATCCCAAAATATATGAGAGGCCGAGCCGATGCCCGCAGAAATAATTACCATCCACCCATGCGACTTGAAATATTTTTTAAAATCCAATTCAATTATCGGTTGAAATCGACATTGAAAAAATGCAGGGAGATTGGCAACGAGGTTTCTCTTTACCACCTGATGAAACAGGAATGCCAACAGGATTGTGATGGGAATATCAAAATATAAAATTCCCCAGAGCGTGTGGCTGTGCTGGCTTGATACAGACATCTTAAAAAAATATTCAAAATCGGGAGCCATGCTGCCAATGATCAATGCCGTAGCAGAAACAAGGTTTGGGTTTACCCTCAACAACGGCAATACAATGGCTGGATGGGCTGGGGTAAATGGCATACATCTAATCCAGCACTTCGGCTTTTCGTCTATTGCTTAGCAACACCATGCCTAAAACAAAACAGATTGCGGCAACTCCTATTGGATACCAAAGACCTGCGAGCGGATCGTTGAACGCGCCTGACAAATAGGTTGCTATAAAAGGTGTGAGCCCGCCAAAAATCCCGTTTCCAATATGGTACGGCAGCGACATGGATGTGTAGCGGATGCGCGTAGGGAACAGCTCAACCAAAAAAGCTGCGATAGGCCCATACACCATCGTAACCAAAAACACTTGCACGGATATCAAAGCGATCATCATCCAATAGTTTGATCCGCCAAGCACAACTTCCTGCTTCAATTGGATTGTTGCGTTGGGTTTATTGCTGCCGGAAATTTCTTGGCTTGTTGTGGTCAGTACGGTTTGATCGGCATACACTTTCCTTTGCACAATAGTTGTGACAGAGTCATTTAAGGTTGTGCGCACCTTGCTTTGCTGATCGGCCAGTTCAAACTTTTTGGAAGTGTCGGTCAGTACCATCATCTCACGGTAGATGGGACGGTATAAAAAAACAGCCAGTATCATTCCTGTCATCATAATGTACTTCCTGCCTACCCGGTCGCTCCACGCTCCGAACACGATGAAGAAAGGAGTGGCAAACAATAAAGAGATAGCGATAATGTCGCGCGTCTGCACAAACTCTACCAAACAGGTTTTCTCTAAAAAGGTCATGGCATAAAATTGACCGGTGTACCATACCACTCCCTGCCCGGCCGTGGCACCAAACAATGCGATGAGCACCAACATCAGGTTTTCTTTCTTTCCGAAACTCTCTTTGATCGGATTTTTTGAAACTTTTCCTTCGGCTTTCAGTTTGGCAAAGAGAGGCGACTCCTTCATGCGCAGGCGTATATAAATGGAAACGCCAACCAGCACTGCGGAAAGTATAAATGGAACGCGCCATCCCCAAACAGCAAATTCTTCTACACCCACAACATGGCGCACGGCAAGTATTACACCAATGGATACAAACAGGCCGAGTGTGGCGGTGGTTTGAATGAAGCTGGTATAATATCCCCTTCGCGCAGCAGGTGCATGCTCGGCCACATAGGTTGCAGCACCACCATACTCGCCACCCAAGGCGAGCCCTTGCAACAAGCGCAATATCAATACGGTGATGGGCGCAAAAATCCCAATCGAATTGTAGCTTGGCACCAAGCCAATGGCAAAAGTAGAGCCGCCCATTAAAATCAATGTAACCAGAAAAGTATATTTTCTTCCCACCAAATCGCCCAACCTACCGAACACAATGGCACCAAAAGGGCGCACCACAAAACCAGCTGCAAAGGTGGCGAGGGTAGAGAGGAACGCGGCAGTAGGATTTGTTTGTGGAAAGAATTGCTGCGATAAAATGGTAGCAAGGCTTCCGAAAATATAGAAATCATACCATTCGATGAGCGTGCCCACCGAGGATGCCATGATCACCGACCAGAGTGTTCTCTTTTCTTCTTTGGTGATTACAGCGGAGACCATTGGGGAAATAGGAGTTAGGAGTTAAAGTCAGAATATAGAAGTCAGAATTTAGGGGATAGTAGTTGGGAGTTGAGAGTTTGGGAGAAGAAGTTAGCTACCGATCACTGATTACCGACAATCTCAAATCAATGCTCTTTATGTTTACCGTCACCGTGCCATGTTTCCATAATTGAATGAAAGGTATCGTGCAGTGCTGTGAGCGAGCTTCCAATAGTTTCGTCTGGTGCTCCACCTTCTATCATTTCGGCAAAGGCACGGGCATCCGCTTTAAGGATATTCAATTGGTTTTTCATTTCACCGTTGTCCACCTTTTGTGGTAAAGAAGCAGCGGCCCACTTTTCAGCTTCTGTTGCCATCTCGGCTGCCAATCTTTTCACAGGCTCCAGGTTAGCAGAATCTTTATAGGGGTGAAATGCCTCGGCCATGATCATGTGAAAAGAATCCATCTCTGGCCATTCGTCCTGTACTTTTGTTGAACATGAATAATACGTTACGACCGTAAGCAAAAAAAAGGCAATCATGGTGAATCTCATAAGGCAACGGTTTATTGGTTTGGTTAAAAGTTACGATGTTTTTAAGGGCTATAAACGGATCACTAATTCTCCTTTCGCCTCCATCTATATTTTCTGCGCAACTCGAAACTATGCACAATCCTTTTAAGGGCTTGAAAATATAGGGCAATATAGAAAATGATGGAAAAAACCCAAATCATGGCTATGTTAAAAAACAAGGTGTCATGCTCTTTGCCGAGGAAATGTTTTGTGGGACTATAAAAATTAGCCGTGAAGTCGAAGGGGTTTGAAGGCCTGTGATCTTCAAAATAAATAGGGAATCTTTTCTGAATCAATTTATCGCGACCCTCAACAATGCGCGAAACACTGTTTTTGTTTTCTACCCAATTGTTGACCTCTCCATTTTGATAACGCATTTTAGCAAAGTTAAATACTGCCAGCTTTTCAGGCGTATCGGTAAGTGAATGTATAATCTTTTCCTTTTCATCGGAGGCATTTTTTGAGCGGATCGAATAGTAATTGTTTAAGACTTCCAAAAATCGCTGCGTCTTGTCATACACTGCGGAATCAAATTTTCCAGGGGCCAGCAGATCGAGCTCTGGGAACTTGGCATTTTTAATTTTGCTAACCTCGTAGCCGATCTCTGCGCGTAACAAATCCAACGACTTCTTGATAGGACTATCGCTGCTTTGATCGTTCCACCGTGAGCGATTATTATATACATGCGAAAGTTTCGATTGAAGCGTAGGCAGATAATAGAAGCGCTTATATTCGGCAATGGAAATCTTTTGGTCCAATGCATAAAATTGTTTTTCGAAAGGAATGTCCTTAAACTGAGTAACCATCAGTGCTTCAAATGCCCACCGCGAAGCCATCATCTCTCCTAACATCGGTATCCCGTCATGCGTACCTACTTTAGGATTGAATTTATCAAAGTTTACCACTACGCCACTCATCAACAGTTGCGGAATTATGAGTATCGGAATGAGTATGTAAATGGTAACAGCCGAATCAAAAGCGGAGGAAATATTCAGTCCCAACACATTGGCAAAACAAGCCGAAGAAAACAATATCCACCAGTAGCGCATCTCGGTAAGTGGAATGCCCAAGATGTAATTGCCGATCAAAATAAAACTAAACGTTTGCATGGCCGATATGGAAAAGAGTATGATCAGCTTCGACACTAAGTAACTGCTGCTGCTCAAGTGAAGAAAGCGCTCACGCTTTAATATTTTCCGATCTCTGAAAATTTCTTCAGCACTGATTATCAAACCGATGAAAAGCGCTACCACCACGCTCATAAAAAAATACACCGGAATGTTGGTGTTGTTGAAAAATGTGTACCCTCCTCCTTCCGAGCCCTCTTCATAATACTTTACAAAGTAGGCAATGAAAAAGCCCAACACCGGGGCCATCAAAAGATTGACCACCATGTATTGGGTATTGGATAATTTGGAAAGCACATCGCGGATACTAAATATCCAAAGCTGCTTAAACCAATTGGGTATTTTTTGAACCACCGGCAACGGATCGGTGATCTCGGAAATCTTAGGAACCTTCTGCTTCTTTTTAAAATATTGGTACCACTGGCCAGGCGAAACTTTGCGCGCATGGGTAAAGCGGCCAAACTCATTCACCACCCGTGTTTCGATAATGTTGAATATTTGTTCAGGATTTATGTTGCCGCACTCGGGGCATGCGCCCGGAGTTTTATTTGCTGCGTTGACAATTTCCTGAAAATAGTTTACCGACTCGGCCGGGTTGCCATAGTAAATCTGAAAACCGCCCACGTCCAAAATAACCAGCGTGTCAAACATTTTAAAAATGTCGGACGAGGGCTGGTGTATCACCACAAAAACCATTTTACCACGCAGCGACAACTCTTTGAGCAAGTCCATGATGTTTTCTGAATCGCGCGATGAAAGACCGGAGGTGGGTTCATCTACAAATAAAATGGTAGGCTCGCGCAAAAGTTCCAGCCCAATGTTCAGGCGTTTGCGCTGCCCCCCACTGATCGTTTTTTGCATGGGCGACCCAACTTTTAGATTGCGGATTTCCATTAAGCCAAGGCTCATCAAAACCCGCTCTACCAATTCGGCAATGCTTTCTTTTGTGTAATGCCCAAAGCACAAGCGGGCAGAATAATATAAGTTCTCAAAAACGGTAAGGTCTTCAATCAGCAAATCATCCTGTGGGATAAACCCAATGGCACCCTCTACCAGTTCTGGATTTTTGTGAATGTCGATACCGTTGATTATCACCCGGCCACTGGAAGGCTTTTCAGTTCCATTGAGCA
>JANOQB010000590.1:0-2113 GCA_031422215.1 Cytophagales bacterium
TTGTATCAAGTAAAAGACACCGCAGAAATCAACCGCATATTAAGGCGCCCCGAAGTGAAGGGCATGTTCAGGAACATTGGATTTTATTGGGATGTAAAACCCGATCCTAAGATGACACCGGGCATAGAAGATATTCAATTGAACTTTATCAATGTTGGCCGCAATGGCAAGCCCCTGTTGACAGGCGATGTGGTAAACGATGCCCGCTTGGATTACGATCAGTTTGCACGGCCAGCGGTAACCATGCAGATGAACGCGGCAGGTGCAAGAAGCTGGGCAAAGATAACGGCAGCGGCAGCAGCCAAACAGCCACAGGGAAGGATAGCCATCGTGCTCGACAATTATGTTTACACGGCACCCACCGTGCAAGGCGAAATCCCCAATGGAAATTCGCAGATCACCGGCACGTTTGAATTGGAGGAAGCAAAAGATTTGGCGAACGTGTTAAAAGCTGGTTCGTTGCCTGCCCCCACACGCATTGTAGAGGAAGCGATTGTAGGGCCGAGCTTGGGAAAGGTGGCGCAAAATCAAGGATTGATTTCAATGGCCTGCGGATTGGCACTGGTTGTAATTTTCATGGTGGCGTATTATGCAAAGGGCGGATGGGTTGCCAACCTTGCGTTGTTGTTCAACATCTTCTTCATCCTTGGAATTTTGGCTCAGTTCAATGCAGCACTCACCTTGCCGGGAATGGCCGGGATCATCCTAACTATGGGTATGGCCGTAGATGCGAACGTGTTGATTTATGAACGCATAAAAGAAGAACTTCGGTTGGGCCGCAAACTGAAAGAGGCAATTAAAAAAGGATATGAAAAAGCATTCACAACCATCTTCGATTCTAACCTTACCACCATGATCACGGCAGCTGCTTTGTTTGTGTTAGGCCAGGGCCCGTTGAAAGGTTTTGCCATCGTGCTGATGATCGGTATTGCCACTTCATTTTTCTCGGCCGTTTACATTTCGCATGTGATGATCGAGTGGATGACGCGCAAGGGAGATGAATCTAATATTTCATTCGACACCCCTTTGGCAAGAATTGTTAAGCAAAGAAGTCAGTTTGATTTTATTGGGTTTAGAAAAAAAGCGTACATTTTTTCAGGAGCCATAGTTGTGGTCGGTTTCATACTGATTGCTATACAAGGCCTTAACTTGGGTGTTGATTTCAAAGGAGGCCGATCCTACATCGTGACCTTCAACCAACCTGTGGTGGCCACCGATTTGAAAGTGGCGTTGAACCAAAGTTTTGAAAACACAGGTGTGGAAGTAAAGAACTTTGGTAGTGATGAAAGGATGAAGGTTACAACTTCATACTTGGTTGAAGACGAATCGGAAGCAGCCGATGACAAAGTAAAAAACGCATTGATATCCGGTGTTGAAAAATTCAAGGGAATTAAATACACCGAGAGCGATGCCCAGTTGGATGATGCACATTTTACTATCCCGTCTTCATCAAAAGTAGGGGCCACTATTGCCGATGACATAAAGGGTTCGGCCTTTGAAGCCAGCATCTGGTCGCTGATTTTAATTTTTGTTTACATTCTGGTACGCTTCAAGAAATGGACCTACAGTGCGGGTGCCATCATTGCCACCGTTCACGACACCCTGTTTGTGGTGGCCTCGTTTGGCATTGCCCGCTTCTTTGGTATTTCATTTGAGATCGACCAGGTGTTTATTGCGGCCGTGCTCACCATTATTGGCTACTCGATAAACGATACGGTAATTATTTTTGACCGCATACGCGAGTACCTTGGCTTTGGTGCCAACCACGATCGCGCCAAAGTATTTAACGATGCCATCAACAGCACGCTTAGCCGCACCTTGATCACCTCGGGCACAACCCTTATTGTAGTTATCGTGCTTTTGATTTTTGGTGGCGAGGTGTTGCGCGGATTCTCGTTTGCGTTGTTCATAGGTATTACCATCGGCACGTTCTCTTCCATATTTATTGCCGCCCCGGTGGTGTTGGATTTGGATAGGGAAAAGCCAGTGGTTGTAAAAAAATCAGATTCGAAAGCTGCTGCATAGAAAACAGAATATTTAGGATGAAAGGCAGGATGTTAAGTCCTGCCTTTTTTTTTGATCAAATAAATCTTTCTGGGTTTCGAATTCTAAT
>JANOQB010000591.1:0-4012 GCA_031422215.1 Cytophagales bacterium
GGCTACACTTATCTATGGAACACGGGTGCTACTTCACGTTGCATTACCATTAGTGCTGGCGGAACTTATTCATTGACACTCACCAAAAACGGAAGTGCAACCACGTGCAGTAAAACAGTTACGGTTGCACCTCTTGCCTGCGGCATATCCGGCAATAGCACCATTTGCACAGGCGGCTCTACATCACTCTGCGCACCTTACGGAACAGACGCTACTTATTTATGGAGCAGTGGTGAAACAACACGTTGCATTTCGGTGAACGTGGCAGGTACTTCTACGGTAACAGTTACCAAAGACGGATGCTCGTCCACCTGCAGCAGAACAGTCAATCTTTCGGCACCATCGAGCACCATTGCAGGAAATAGCAGCATCTGCGAAGGAAATACAACAGCACTATGTGGACCTACTGGATACGGTTACTCCTATCTATGGAGCACAGGGGCAACATCGCGCTGCCTTACAGCCAATGCCTCCGGAACTTATTCCTTAACAGTGACAGCCTTCGGTTGCTCAACCACCAGCACTAAAACAGTAACCGTAAACGCCAGCCCAGTTTGTAGCATTGCAGGCAATCTTAATCCGGGTGCGGGAACAACCACGACCTTATGTGCACCAGCAGGGTTAAGTTCATATAAGTGGAACACGGGTGCCACTACGCAGTGCATAAGCGTGGACTGCTCAGGAATATATACGGTGGTAGTCGGTTCAATCGGTTGCCTAAGCTCCTGTTCTGCAACAGTAACGTATTCAGCTCCATCAACGAATGCATCATCAAGAACTTCCCTTGGCCGTGCATCCGCAGAGGAGAAAATATGGGGGGATGAACCCAATCTAAAAGCGAATGCATATCCAAATCCATTTTATTCCAATGCGATCATTGAATTTCAAAATCCCGTAGCCAATCCGCATGTGGTGGTTGAGTTGTATAGCCCATCGGGAAATAAAGTAGGCACACTCTTCGACAGGGAGGTTAGCCCCGATGGATTGACTAAGGTGGAAGTAAATGCCGGAGATCTTCCATCTGGAATTTATATCTACAGGATCACCAACGGTTATAAGATCATCAATAGAAAAATAATATTGCTAAGGTAATTTTAGAAATAATTGTAACAACTGCCTTCAGCAATGAAGGCAGTTTTTTTTCGCCAGGAAGTCTGCTGAAAGGTTATGGGGATGTTTTAGTCAAAATTTTCAAGTAAGTGGTTGCGTTTGGGTAATACCATCATCATGATCAATACACTGTTCAGCAAAGTAATGGCCCACCTTCATAGGCTCCTGATTTTCTTTAACCGACAGTCGGGGGTTGGAAAATTTCTGGTGGTGGGTGGTTTTGTTGGGGGCCTGTTGTTTACTGGCATTTTGTTTTTATTCCTCCTTGTGCTGAGTGGCGCGCTTGGCACCATTCCCAGCAAGGAAGAACTCAGGCTGGTAAAAAATCCGGTTGCATCAGAAGTGTATAGTGCCGACAGTGTTTTGCTGGGGCGATACTTTATACAGGAGCGATCTGACATACGTTATGAACAACTCCCTTCGCATGTGGTGAGTGCCTTGCTGGCAACGGAAGATATTCGCTTCTATGATCACAACGGAATTGACTACCGGAGCCTGGGGCGTGTGTTGTTCAAAAGTCTGTTGCTGCAAAACGATGCTTCGGGCGGGGGCAGCACCTTAACGCAACAACTCGTAAAGAATTTATTTCCGCGCAAGCGGTATTATATGTTTTCGCTCCTCATCAATAAGATGCGCGAGATGGTGGTGGCTTCACGGTTGGAAAATGTATATGATAAGAATACGCTTTTGGTGCTTTATCTGAACACCGTACCCTTTGGCGACAATACCTACGGAATTGAATTGGCTGCACAACTGTTCTTCTCACAACCAACTGAAAAACTTTCTGCCCATCAGGGAGCAGTTCTCATTGGCATGTTGAAGGCTACCCATTCGTATAATCCCCGCATTAATCCTGAGCGGTCGGTAGAGCGAAGGAATGTGGTTTTATCGCAGATGGCGAAATACAGTAAACTACCATTGGCAACCGTTGATTCATTAAAAACATTGCCACTCCTGTTGAAGTATAACAGGATCACCCACCACTCCGGATTGGCACCTTACTTTCGCGAATATATCCGTGACGAATTGCTGGCCTGGTGCCGCGAGCACACCAATGAGCGGGGCGAACCCTTTAACCTTTACAGGGATGGATTAAAAATTTATACTACCATCGATTCGAGGTTGCAGCACTACGCAGAAGTAGCGACCAACAAACAGATGGCACTGTTGCAGGATAGGTTTTTAAAACATTGGGGGAAAACAGATCCCTGGCACAATCATCCGGCCGTAGTGGAAGATGCTGTCAGGAAATCGGACCGCTATAAAAATTTGCAACAGTTGGGGTTTACGCATGCGGAAATTATTACGGAGATGGAGAAATCAACCTTGATGAATGTGTTTACCTGGCAAGGCGAAAAGGAAGTTGAGATGAGCGCGGTGGATTCAATCAAACATTATTTAAATTTTTTGAATGCTGGCGTGCTGGCGATGGATCCACAACAGGGTGCCATTCGTGTTTGGGTAGGAGGCATCAATCACCATTACTTTCAGTTCGATCACGTGCGGGAAAGCACCAAGCGCCAGGTAGGGTCCACCATCAAACCCATTGTGTATGCAGCGGCCTTGGAGCATGGCGAAAAACCGTGCGATTTTATCTCGGCCGAAAAAACAACCTACCAAGGTGCGGAGGAATGGACACCCGTAAATACGGAAGAGAATTATGATTTGAAGTATTCGATGGAAGGTGCCTTAACATATTCCGTAAACACCGTGGCCGTTCATGCGCTGGAAAAAGCAGGCATAGACAGGACTATATCATTGGCAAAAAAAATGGGGATCACCAGCGGGATGGAGCGTGTTCCATCGCTGGCATTGGGCGCACCCAGCATTTCGATAACAGAAATGGTGACGGCCTATTCCTGCTTGGCAAACAATGGGCGCACCGTTAAACCCTATTACATAACTTCCATCGCTTCGCACGATCGTGTGGTGATAGAAAATTTTAGCACTGCCACCGGTGAACAAGTGTTATCTGGAGACAATGCCAGAATGCTGGTGCAAATGCTAAAGCGTGCGGTGAACGAAGGGACCGGTGCCAGCATGCGATCGAAATATGGAGTTGGCAACGACATGGCAGGAAAAACAGGCACCACCCAAAGCAATGCCGATGGATGGTTTATCGCGATGACGCCAAAATTGGTGATCGGCTCGTGGGTGGGGGCCGATGATCCGCGGATCCGTTTTCGATCCACTGCATTAGGGCAAGGTGCCACTACGGCCCTGCCCATTGTAGCCACATTTTTTCAACAAGTAAATGCCGACACCGATCTTGCCAAACTAAGCAAAGCCCGGTTTCCTCCGCTGCCTCCCAACCTTGAGCGCAAACTTTCCTGCGAACTCTATAAGGCGGACACCAACATGCTGCAGAAAATATTTGGCAAGAAGGACAAAGAATCGACCCGTGCTTTTGGCGCGAAGGAAAAGAAAAAGAAAGGGTTCTTTAAAAGGTTATTGGGTTTGTGAAGATAGTTCTACCCTCAATGTTGTTGAATAACCTTTGCCTTAATGAACCACAATAGGCACATAGAAAACTATTCTGCAAACAGGTTAAGCCTCTGGCGTAATTCCAAAAACCCTTATGCTAACAACTATGGTGTCCTCGTGAATCAAAGCAGAGTGCTGGTCAAAACAATTGTTGCCGCCTAACACACTCCGAAGAAAATAAATACTTGACCTAAGCAAATTCTCTATCGCGGCACCTATTCAAAATCATCGGATCTGCTGACAACCGTCATATTAACCCTTGGATTCATCCTCTATTATTGCTTAATTTTATTTGAACATTAAACCACCTAAAATCATGGAAGATCAAAAATATTCATCGGGGCAACTCTATGCCCTGGTTGCCTTACGGTTATTGGTAGGGTGGCATTTCTTGTATGAGGGCATCATAAAACTCTAC
>JANOQB010000592.1:0-8010 GCA_031422215.1 Cytophagales bacterium
TGAGCGCATGTTGTAGAATGGGCAACTGATCGGTGCCTTCCACCATATCGTGAATGAGCCGCTCGGTGAGCCTTCTTGAAATTTTATTTCCACTCAGCACGGCAGGCTCTTCAATCACTTCCTGCAATTGTGAGCGGTTCAATCGCGGCACAAAAAATTGTGAGAAGCCAATGGCTTCGGGCAAACCACGGAAGGATGCACACTGCCCAATAAAATCCGACCGCATGGTGATGATGACATAGATGGGAAGTTTCTCTTCAAGCGCGATGCGTGCCGTTTCCAACAAAAGGTTGGTGACCAAACTGGCTTCCTGCGAAGGAACGCCTTTGTGGAAATTTTCGGGATTGGTAAAAAATTCTTCAAACTGGTCGGCAATGATGATGAGATTGGCTGCACTGCGTTTGCGTGTGGATTTTTGTTTTTCGTCCAGCAAATGCCACTCTTCTTCTTTGGCATCCACAAAAAGTGTGGAGGCTTTGTACATATCCACGAGGGCGGAAAACCCATGGCTCAATTCGGTGCGCACGGTGTTTTCGTTGGCAATGCCCAGTTGCTTGGCCAGCGCATGGCATAAATTTTTTAGCGGGTTTCGCTCTGGGCGAAAATCGGCCACCGCCCAATTCGAAAACTGTGATTTCAAAAAACCCGCTTTGGCATTGGGCAAAATCCCCGCATACACAAGTGAAGATTTTCCATCGCCCGAAGCACCCGTGAGCATGATGAATTTATTTTTCTCAAGTTGTTTAGTGGCCTGGTCAATATGTTCATCGCGCCCTTTAAAGTAGAGCGACTCCTCTTCGGTAAAAGGGCGAAGGCCGGTGTAGGGGCAGATAGGTTGTTCTTCTGTCATTTGTTTAAATTCAAACTTCAACACTCGTTATTCAAACTTCAATTTCTCTAACTTCAAATTCATTTACGAACTTTGATTTTTGAATTTTGAAGTGGCTTGTCCTTTGGTACCCTCAAAATTCAACACTCAACACTCGTCATTCAAACTTCAAATTCCTTCTCCCAAAACGGAAGTACGATTACGAACTTTGATTTAAGTGTTTTCAAAACTTCACCACCTTCACATACACCTTCTTCACCTCTTCGGGCACTTCTTCTTTCGGCACAATATAAGAAAGCACTTTGGGTGCCTTGAACACGCGCGAGGCATTGCTGATGGGGTCGTTTTCGCCCACGAGCATGATTTGCGTTGGCGATGAAGCCCCGCCTACTTCTTTCCAGATTTGCTTTACAAAAGGTATGGCCCAGTCGGCTGCATATTTAAAATACACTACCGCCAGTTTGCTGCGTGGTATTTGCTGAGCAGATTTTTCGCGGTACGACTCATCGCCATCGGGCATGATGTTGAGCGTTTCAATGGGATAATGTTCGCTTATCAAATCGGTGATACGCCCGGCATCCGTTTCGTCTTGCTGGTTGAAAATGAAGAATATGTCGGTGTCTTTGGAGTCGAACAAGGCCACTTCTTCTTTCATCATCACCACGCGTATGTCGTCCACCAACTGCATGGCCCCGGGGCTGTTGCTGAAAATCATATTGCGCGTGATATTGTTTCGTATGCCGCGCACCAATTCTTGTTGTGCCGGGTTGGTAGGCTTGGCAGGATTGTTCACATTCCAAATAAAACATTGAAATGCTGAATCAGGCACCTCCACTATTTTTTTCACTTCGTTGATTTCATATTGCGGAAATGAGATTTCGTTTTCCGATTCAAAGCGCCTCCCAAATTCGTTGCCCATGATGTGGAGGGAACAGGAACATTTCTTCAAGTCTTCGTTTACCTTTTGTTTAAAATCTTCGTCATCGGCAGGGCAATCGATTGAAGGAAATACGTTGAAGCCTGCCTTCTGTAAAACCAGTGCCATCTCTTCGCGCTGTGCTTTTATTTCACTGGATGTCCACGCCAAAAAAATGGAAGGCTTGGTGCGGTCAATCACATGGATTTTTATTCCGGCCGGCAACGTAGAGGTGAAGCTGGCTGCTGCCTGCGGTTTTTCTATAGTGAGCGAATGTGCGGCCATGGGTTTGGTTTCTCCCCGCCCCGCCATCTTGATGCCCGAAATAATTTCTTTAATGGAGTTGGCCACTTTATTTATTTGGTTGCGGAAAAGCAACCGGGTTTGTGCGCCTGATAGGTCGTCATCTTTTGAGCGCAGCGGCCTGTTGACGCCCGCATCCTGATAAATGAAATCAATGGAGCGCATGGCACCGCCTAATTCTCGTTCCAACAATCGCACGTCATCCAATTCTATTTCATGGATTTTTATGGGCAGCACCCTACTGATTACATTGCCCGAAGCGGTGCGCACATTTTTCCCAATACCATCGCTTTCCGACTCCTTATTGAAGCGCAGAAATTCATCTTTCCAGGCAAAAGAAGTGGTGTCGCAATA
The DNA here is from genome assembly GCA_031422215.1 of Cytophagales bacterium. GTDB lineage: Bacteria > Bacteroidota > Bacteroidia > Cytophagales > Cyclobacteriaceae > ELB16-189. The sequence continues at coordinate 2,403 of JANOQB010000592.1, forward strand.
TGTTTGAGAAATAATGGGGATTAAAATCAGTGATTTGATTTTTCCTTGCAGGGTTTCCGATACTTGATGTGTCTCCAACAATGCTTCGTTGGGGGTTTTGTCGAAGTACAGCGTGAGTTTGTCTTTGAGGGTAGCATCCAGTTCTTGTTTGAGCTTTTCCACAAACTCGGAAACCCAGCCATCATACTTGTTGTCGTTGTGGCGGTAGCTTACGAAAATGTCGTATTCGTAGGCAGGGAGGATTGAAGGCATAGTGGTTAGAAAATTAATACGTCAAATAACGCAATGATAGGGAGAATAGCAACCCATTGGGATTCGGTTTGTCAAAAAGCTAAAGGCATACCTTAAATAATACTAATTACAATTTACCTGGCAGCCAGGTTGACCATTCGGTTTTAGGTTGTAGCTTGCCGGCTGTATATCTCAAGAACATCCGTGGAAACCTCTTCCCTCAAAATCATTTCACCTTGTATCGAAGGTGCTTTTATTCCCTTATAGAAAGATCGCGTTGATGTGAAAACTCTCGCCTCATCCCACAATCCCAATTCAATAAAGAACCCAAGTGTTTGACTTCCACCTTCGATTATTACTGATTGAATTTTCTCCTTGTGTAAATAGGCAAGCATCTGTTCAATAAAACCTACTTCATCCAAGCGCACCAATTTTAAATTTGGATGATCTTCATGCTTGAGCAGGTTGAAGCAAATAGTTGGCACCGACTTGTCGAACAGATTAAGATTTTCGCTGAGCCGCAAAAAGCGATCGATCACCAAACGCACCGGGTTTCTTCCGCTCCACTCGCGCACCGTGAGCATCGGGTTATCGTGCGCTGCTGTTTTTGTTCCTACCAGCATAGCATCTTCTTCGCTCCGCCACCGATGAACCATCTGCCGCGAAAATTCATTGCTGATCCATTTCGATTCGTAATTGCTGTGTGCCATAAACCCATCGGCAGTTTGTGCCCATTTTAAAATAATGTAAGGCCGCTGTTTTTCATGATATGTAAAAAACCGTTTGTTGAGTTCGCGGCCTTCTTTTTCCAGCACTCCAGTAACCACCTCCACACCGGCTTCCCGCAATTTTTTTATTCCATTGCCTGCCACCAGGGGGTTCGTATCCAAATTTGAAATCACAACTCTCTTTATGCCTTTTTCTATTAGCAACGCTGAGCATGGCGGAGTTTTTCCGTGGTGCGAGCAGGGTTCCAAGTTTACATACAAGGTGCTGCCTTCCAACCGGTTTTTGTCAGAAACATTTGTTATCGCATTTACTTCGGCATGGGCTTCTCCATATTTTTGGTGCCAGCCTTCACCAATAATTTCACCCTCGCTCACTATCACGCAGCCAACGCGCGGGTTCGGGCTCACTGCGCCAATTCCCATAAGGGCAAGGTGAAATGTGCGTTGGATCAAAAGTTCATCGGGAGTCATCAGGAATTGCTAACATTGCAAAGATCATTTTAGCAATGACCAATTCCAAAGAACTTTTCTACGATCTGGTAAAGCGTATTTCTCTCCTGGAGGAAAAATCCGAAATACAGAGTATCATATACCTGCTGCTGGAAAAAAAACTGGGCTTGTCCAAAACTGAAATTTTATCAGGAAAAGAAATTGAACCTATCGGGCCAATTTTTTTCGATCCCATTATAGCAGCCATAAATGCACACACCCCGATTCAATATATTTTGGGCGAAGGAGAATTTTATGGCCGCACGTTTATGGTCAATCCTTCGGTGCTGATTCCCCGACCCGAAACTGAACTATTGGTGAATGAGATAAAGCATGATTTTATAAGACACAGAACTGCCCCCAAACATATTTTGGATATAGGAACTGGCAGTGGCTGCTTGGCCATAACACTCGCCCTCGAATTCCCAACTGCAATTGTCTGTGCAACGGATATTAGCAAAGAAGCACTGATCACCGCAAGGAAAAACGCGGCATCTTTTCAAGTACCGGTGATATTTCATGAGCATAACATTCTCACGGACGAAATGCTGCAAGGCCCGTTTGATTTGATAGTCAGCAACCCACCCTACATATCAGAAGATGAAAAAGCGAATATGAAAGAAAATGTTTTGGCCTACGAACCACACCTTGCTTTATTTGCACCTGCCAAAGATCCTTTAGCGTTCTATCATTCCATTGCCGCCAAATGCAAACCTGTCCTTTCATCAGGAGGATCCGTGTGGGTCGAGATCAATGAGCTTTTTGGAAATGAGGTGGCTAGCATTTTTGTGGAGGGCGGTTATCAATCGGTGCGTGAGATCAAAGACCTGGACAATAAAGATAGAATGGTTACGGGAAATCAGTAGGCAGTAACCAGTAGGCAGTCACCAGTAGGCAGTAATCAGTAATCAGTAGGAATGTGAGAAAGTCCTGCCTACTTTTCTTCAACCCTCCAATTCCCTCACCGCCATCCACGCCATCAAGCCGGGCCCGATAACCAATGCATCTTCATCAATATCAAAAGTAGGCGTGTGCACGTATGAAGTAATTCCCTTTGCTTCGTTGCGTGTGCCAAGTCTATAAAACGAAGCGGGCACTACATGCGAGTAGTACGCAAAATCTTCGGAGCCCAGTGTAAGGTCAAGGTCCACTACGTTTTCTTTGCCAACATATTCCTCGGCAGCTTGTCGTATTCTTTTGGTGAGCTCAGGATTGTTTTCAAGATACGGATAGCCGTGCGAAATTTCCACCTCGCATTTTCCACCCATGCCTTCGGCCATTGCTTGTGCCATTTTTTTTATTTTCGCAAGACCATTAGCGCGCCACTCCTCATTGAGCGCACGGAAAGTGCCCGCGATTTTTACTTCGTTGGGAATAATATTCGTGGCCCCTTCGCCAATGATGCGGCCAAAGGTGAGCACCGTAGGTTGCTTGGGGCTTGCGTTGCGGCTGATGATTTGTTGCAAGGCAATGATGATGTGCGAGGCGATAACAATTGGATCGATGGTAAGCTCCGGGGCGGCACCGTGCCCACCTTTTCCAATCACAGTAAGATAAATCTCATCGCTACTGGCCATGTACATGCCTTCGCGGAAGCCCACTTTGCCAACGGGCACAAGCGGCATAACGTGCTGGCCAATGATGGAGGCAGGTGTTGGGTTTTGCAATGCGCCATCGCGTATCATAAACGATGCGCCACCGGGATTTTTTTCTTCGCCCGGCTGAAAGATCAATTTCACACTCCCTTCAAATTCGGCTTTGACCTCATTCAATATTTTTGCAGTGCCCAACAATGAAGATGTGTGCACATCGTGGCCACACGCATGCATCACACCAGGCCGCGTAGATTTGTAAGGCACATTGTTTAATTCAGTAATCGGCAACGCATCCAGGTCCGCACGAAGGGCAACATTTTTTTTATCGGGATTTTTTCCCTTGATGATCGCCACAATGCCGGTGGTTGAAACTTCTTTCGGCTCGATGCCATAGCTGCGAAGTTTTGCGGCCACAAACTTTGCCGTGTTGAACTCTTGATAAGAAAGTTCGGGGTTGGCATGCAAGTGCCTGCGCAACTCAATCACTTCGTTACTGAAAGATTCGGAGAGCGACTTTATTTTTTTGAGCAAACTCATTTCCAGACTGAATAAGCCCAAAGTTACCATTTATTGGACATTGGGCACTGGGTATTTGGCATAGGGCAGGCATTGGGCTTTGGGCAGTAGCTATATATAGGAATTGAGCAAGTCCAAAAAAATATGACATTAATCATTTGAAGACTGACTGGATTATGCCGAAATTACTGTACCTAAAATTTTAAAATTATGGAAAACACTACTTCATTTATTGAAACCTGGGGTTCCTATTTTATTATGGGATCGTACCTGTGCTTTGCAATAGCCCTGCTGATCATTTTGTTTCATGAGGGCCGGATACTGATGACGGCCAATCAAAAAGACCGCTATGATTATGTGAACCAACATGAAATCCGGTTTTTCTGGTTCGCCATTATAGCCTTTATTGGAGGAGTGTCATTGTATTTTTCAGTGGTGGTTACCCCTCTATTTCCGGTAGACGATTCGCTGAGGATTTACGTAAGTATTTTCTTTTTGGCAGGTTTTGTTGTGATCGCTTACTTGATCCTCTCTAACATGGTGCGGATTTTATATCCACGTTTTCTTGAGGGTAGATTGATGAGCATCCGCAATAAGCCCCGCATATCATCGGCTGGAAATAAGATGAAAAAACTTTCCTTGGAAGAAGGGGCTGTTCACTTGGAGGAAGATCAGCTAAGGCAACATGCCAGCGAAATCCATTCGGTGGAATATGATGTGTGGCTGGATGAAAAAACCAACGAAAAGAAAATTGAAAAATACATGACCTATCAGCATGCGGAAAAGTGCAGCGAGTGTGGTTTTTATACGATGAAAGTTCATTCTGAAGAAATTGTGAAGCAGCCCAGCAACAAAGAAACCGGATTGTTGGTTGAGCATTACCGTTGCAGCTACTGCAAGCACCGTGAGGCTAAGGAAGTGGTTATTGCAGCGATGTCTTCAAATGTGAAAGGAGCGGTTGGTTAGCACCTCATTCAATTTGAATTTGAACCGAGGCAACGGGAAAACCGATAGGGCAATTTTTTAATAACTGTCTATGCAGCAGCAACACCATGCCGCAAGATTTCTTTCACAAAAGCATTGTTGTTTTCCGTATCCTCTTCCGAGAATGGATGGAGTTCCAACAGAGGATATTTTGAAACTATGGAAGCGATGGGTTCAATATCCACTGTGCCGCAACCGGTAAATTTTTTGTCCCATACGGCTAAGTCAATATCACTCAACGGATGTGGGTGGCCTTTGGCATACGAACCGAACAACACGACCCGGCTCGGTGAATAACCAGCCGATTTCAAGTCTGCAATAAATCCTGTAATGCGTTGCTTTAAAGCTTTTCGAGTAAGCATATCTTTAATTTCAAAATCTTTTCAACCTGGCTGGCCAAATAACTTTCGGTAGCCACATTATAAATTTTTTCTTTATAGTCGGGGTAGCGTGTGTCAATACTCCATTGGTTTACGATGGCGAGATAATCATAATCCTCAGTGGGCAAATCAAGTTCCGTTTGATTGTGCCGGTTTTGCAGATCGTGCGTGCGTGGTGGTTGGTTATCAATATTATCTTTCACCCAATGCGCTTTCAGCAATTTTTCTGTTACCAAGTGCAACATAAAGAGAGCCATTACACGCTGACTTCCTTTCTGGAGGTAAATTGCTGTTTCCCAGTTGCGCGCGGCTTCGCGTTTCCAATAAGCAATATGTTCTTCTTTTGTCAACATGTAGGTTCAAAGATAATGATTACTTATGGTTTTTGTTTGCCGTGTATTGGTCGTCTGACCACTTGAGGTGGTCTTTACGACTTGGCCCAACGCAATACGAGAAATCTAAAAACAGAATTCACATTCGTTGGGTGCATTTCAAAATGTCGCCCTTGAAGAAACATACGACTCTGCTGGGATCGGGCATCATAGGGCCAAAAAAATAAGGTGCGATGGTTACTATGAACCTATAATAAAAAAAAACCGATCTCTCGGGGCTTATGGGTGAATGACGGGGTGCCACCCCGAAGCGGGGCGAGCATCCTCGTGGCCTGCGCCACAGGACTCGATCA
>JANOQB010000593.1:0-7834 GCA_031422215.1 Cytophagales bacterium
AGACAGCCCGCACCACTATGAAAATTGTAAAGCGGATTCTTTTGATATCGCTTGCGTTGGGCATTGGCACGCTGGCGTTCCTCTATTTTGGTGTGTATGAACGGGGCGTGATGGCCGGCAAAGTTTTGCGCATCACAGAAAAGGGCATGGTGTTCAAAACCTTTGAGGGAAAATTGAGTCTTGAATCCTTTGGGGCATTGCGCGGGGTGAGCCCCATCGCAGAAACGTTTGATTTCTCGGTGGCACCCGATCAAACCGAAGCGATCACACAACTTCAGGAAGTATCGTTGAGCGGGGAGCGTGTGAATTTGCATTTTGTAAAAAGGTATATGCAATTTCCTTGGCGGGGCGAAACAAAATATTTTATAGAGAAAGTGGAGCGGGAAAAACAACCACAATAATGCGTGAAAACACTATCATCCTCTACGGCTCGTACGGCTACACCGGAAAAATAATTGCACAAGAGTGCAAAACAAAAAACCTCAGCGTAATTCTCGCTGGGCGCAATAGCGAACAACTAAAAAAGCAATCTACTGAAACCGGATACCCATTTGAAGTAGTCGATATTTCTGATACGCCTGCATTAAAAAACCTTTTGAGAAAAGGTGCCGTGGTCATTCACTGCGGTGGCCCGTTTCAATATACTGCAAAGGCGATGGCCGATGCCTGCCTCGAAACAAAAACACATTACACCGACATCACAGGCGAGTATCCCGTGTTTGAACTGTTGGCTGGCTACGATCAAAAAGGAAAAGACGCAGGCATCACCATCATGCCGGGCACAGGCTTCGATGTGGTGCCCACCGATTGCCTCGCGCTTCATTTGAAAAACAGATTGCCCTCCGCCACGCACCTTCAGTTGGCGTTCACCATGTCGAAAGGGGGATTGTCGCGGGGCACATCCAAAACCATGACAGAGGGCCTTGGCAATGGAAGTCTGATCCGCAAAGACGGAAAACTCACACCTATCAATCTGGGCGAAAAAGTTTTGGAAGTTGACTTTGGATCGTTCAAAGCGCCAACTCTAAATATTCCGTGGGGAGATATTTCAACTGCGTGGCGAAGCACGGGCATCCCCAACATAGAAGTTTATACAGGGGCAACAGACAAAATGATAAGGAACGCCAGGATGAGTAAATACTTCAACTGGCTGTTGCGCCAGCGATGGGTGAAAAACTATATGCTAAAGAAAATCGATAGCAAGCCCGCGGGCCCCAGCGAAGAAAAAAGAAACTCAGGCCGAAGTTTTCTTTGGGGAAAGGTGTGGGATGGCAGTGGAAAGATTGCTGAAAGCCGCCTTGAAACGGTTAGTGGTTATACGCTCACAGCAAAAACGGCTGTGCTGATTGCAGAAAAAATCCTGAAAGGAAATTTTAAATCTGGCTATCAAACTCCGGCCATGGCGTATGGCGCTGATTTGATCACGGAAATTGAAAAAACAAGCAGGAAGGATTTATAACCTCACCCTTGTCCCCTCTCCACTGGAGAGGGGTGACTGTAGTGGAAATAGCTTATCACAAAAGTCTTCATGTTTTGCTTTTTTGAAATTGTATCTGAAATGCTCTACTCGAGAGTGGTAAACAAGGATCATCACTTACTCTCCTCAACTTTATCCAACCTCAACGCAAAAAGAAACGGCCACCACTTGCCGGTAACGAGCAGTAGCCCGCTTTTCTTTTCATACGCAATTCCATTGAGAACATCGGCATTGGGATTTTTTTGATTGGCTTCCCTTGCAAGCTCGGCCAAGTTCAACCTGCCCACCACATAGCCATTCGACAAATCAATTTTCACTACCTCGTTGGTCATCCATCGGTTGGCAAACAAATAACCATCAATAAATTCCAGTTCGTTCAACTGGTCAATCTGACTTAAGTTTTGGGTAACGTGCAATTCCGAAACTTGCTTTAAGGTTGCTGTATCCAGAAAATGGAGCTTGTCTGTGCCATCGCTCACGATCAGGTTTTTTCCATTGTGGGTGATGCCCCATCCTGGATACTCGTATTCAAACTCTTTTATCTTTTCAAAAGTGTCAATGTTATAGACGAAACCTTTTTTGCTTTTCCAGGTAAGTTGATAAATTTTTTTGTTGAGTATGGTTATCCCCTCGCCAAAATACGGTTTGGCCAACACTACTTTTTTGTCTTGCTTGCCCGTGGCCAACTCCACTTCTGCAATCCACGATGACCCTTCCTGGCCAGTACTTTCAAAAAGCCTTCCGTACTCAATCACCAACCCTTGTGTGAAAGCCGAAGTATCGTGTGGGAAAATTTTAACCACCGAAAATGGAATCGCATTCACCTCACTTTCGGTTTTGATCGACCCGCAAGAGGAAGCCAAAAATAAAAGCAGCATGAACGTTGGAAGTTTCATATTGAACCACTGCGCATTCATTTCAGGATCGGTTATCATCGATAGATAATTTTTGAATGTTCAAATCTAATCAATGTGGGGATAATTTAGGATTGATGTAACGGCTACCAACAATGTTACAAAGGTTCTGATTGCTCAGCCACGCTAAATAATAGCGCCACTAAATATGATACACCCACTCTTTATATTGGCCGTCAAGCGGATTGAAATCACTTCGCTTTTGAAAATGCGAATCGAGCATTTCTATCTCCATTATTTTTTCAAGCTGCAAATTCCGGTATCCTTCTTTGCCTCCGGCTTTGGTGAACCCAAAAGTTTGCCAGCAAACCAATACAATCTGATTTTTAGATGTGGCGGCTATCCCGTAAGGATTTACCGTGCGCGGCAAAGGCTCTCCGTGCAGCACCAGCCTGCAAGCCCGCTTCTTTTCTGAAGCTTGCCAAAGCAATTGTGTAGCTTCTTCGTTGGTCATGCACGGTGATTTTTATTTTAAAGTTGAGATCATTTATCTGATAAACCTCCTGCAGTTAGCATTCTTAAGTTGCTTCTCCCTCACCATTGCTTCAGCTTTAGTTTGAAATTTTTCATGATAGATTAATTGCCAAGGTTTGAAAGAGCGAGTCCAACCTTTATTGGATTCATGGTTATGCGCAACAAGCCTTCCCTCCAGGTCAGAAGTAAAGCCGACATAAATTTTGTCGCAAGAAGGGGAATCCAGGACGTAAACCCAAAACATAAAAAAAGCGACATAAGCCGCTTTTAAATTTAGTAGCGGGGACAGGACTCGAACCTGTGACCTTTGGGTTATGAGCCCAACGAGCTACCAACTGCTCCACCCCGCGATATATTTTCTCCTTCTAAAGTCTCGAACCTGTGTCCGCCTACTTGGCGGATATGAGCCCAACGATCCGCCCATCTGGCGGATCCCACCCCGCGATTTAGAGGCACAAAAGTAGGTCGGCCATGGTTAAAAAACAAATCCAAATAAAATAAGATACCTGCTTACAAACCTTTTGCTAATTTGAGAAGTTGAATCCAATTCTATGACCATCGACTTACGAAGCGATACCGTTACCAAACCCACCCCTGGCATGCTTCAGGCCATGATGCAGGCAGAAGTGGGCGATGATGTGTTTGGCGAAGACCCAACCGTAAAAAAATTAGAACAAAAATGCGCTGCCTTATTGGGGTTGGAGGCAGCCGTGTATTGTCCATCGGGCACCATGACCAACCAGATCGGAATAAAAATCCTTACCCAACCCTATGAGGAGGTGATCTGCTACAAAGGCTCTCACATTTACAAATATGAAGGCGGTGGACTGATGGGCAACAGTCATGTGAGTGTAAAGTTGTTGGAAGGAAACCGTGGGCGGTTGGGGTTGGATGAAATCCAAGCGAGCATCAATGGTGACGATGCACATTATCCTAAAACTTCGGTTGTCGCGCTGGAGAACACGGTGGTGCGAGAAGCAGGAAGCTATTACACGCTCGATCAGGTTGCTGCCATCAGTAAGCTTGCGCGAAGCAAGGGGCTAGCCATGCATTTGGATGGAGCGCGGTTTTTCAATGCCATAACCGAGACAGGCGATATTGCCGGTGACTATGGAAAATATTTTGATACCATTTCCATTTGCCTTTCAAAAGGATTGGGGGCCCCGGTGGGATCGGTGCTGCTCTGTAAAAAAGAATTGGAGCCAAAGGCCCGCAGGATAAGAAAGGTTTTTGGTGGAGGAATGCGGCAAGCAGGTTTTATTGCCGCTGCAGGACTCTACGCGCTGGAGAATAATATTTCCCGATTGAAAGAAGATCATCATCGGGCCAAAGCATTGGCAGGCGCATTGAGTGGTTTGTCATTTGTAAAATCCGTTATGCCGGGGGACACCAATATCATCATCTTTGAACTGAGCGGTTTAACCCCGGAACAGTTTTTATCCAAACTTGCCGTGCATAACATCAAAGCACTTGCCTTTGGCCCTGCACAAATCAGGTTGGTCACTCATCTTGATTTTAGCGATCAAATGTTGGACAAGACCATTGAAGTATTGAAAAAAATTTAGTAAGCCATTGGATACAATTTCAATGTTAGATTCAAAATCTCCTCTCGCAGAACGCATGCGGCCATCCAAACTCGAAGACCTGATTGGGCAGGAACATTTAGTGGGTGAAAATGGCATCATCCGCAAAGCCATTCAAACCGGTAACGTGCCTTCCATGATTTTGTGGGGGCCGCCCGGAGTGGGAAAAACAACCATCGCCAACATTATCGCCAATGAGGTGAAGCGGCCTTTTCACATGATCAGCGCGGTGAGTGCCGGAGTGAAAGATGTGCGCGAGATCATAGACCAGGCCAAGCGTTCCAGCCGGGTGATATTATTTATTGATGAGATACACCGCTTCAACAAATCGCAGCAAGATGCATTGTTGGGCGCTGTTGAAAAAGGGATCATCACCTTGATTGGGGCCACCACCGAAAACCCTTCGTTCGAGGTGAACTCAGCATTGCTCTCGCGATGCCAGGTTTATACACTCAAGGCACTGAGCGAACCTGACCTTATTAATTTGATCGCGCAAGCTCTTGGCAAAGATGATGAGTTGAAGAAAAGAAAAATCAACATCAAAGAGTATCAGGCATTGCTCAATATTTCGGGTGGCGATGCGCGTAAAATTTTGAACCTCGTGGAATTGATCTGCGAGTCGGTGGCCGATCCGGTCGAGATTACCGATGACCTGGTGATGAACGTGGCACAAAAGCACATCGCCATCTACGACAAAAGCGGTGAGCAGCACTACGATATTATTTCCGCGTTCATAAAATCCATCCGCGGCAGCGATCCTAATGCGGCTGTGTATTATCTCGCACGCATGATTGAAGGAGGCGAAGATGTAAAATTCATTGCACGTAGAATGGTGATCCTGGCATCAGAAGATATTGGCAACGCCAACCCAACAGCTCTTGTGATGGCCACTACCACGTTTCAGGCCGTGAACGTGATCGGCTACCCGGAGGCGCGTATCATTCTTTCGCAGTGCGCCATTTATCTCGCTTGCTCGCCAAAGAGCAACGCCAGCTACATGGCGATAGAAAAAGCGTTGAGTGCGGTGAGCGAAACGGGCGACCTTCCTGTGCCGTTGGCAATACGCAATGCGCCAACCAAATTGATGAAAGATTTAGATTACGGAAAAGGATATCAATATGCGCACGACTTTCGCAATAACTTTGTGGCGATGGAGTTTCTTCCCGATGCTGTTAAAGATGCGAAATTCTATGAGCCAGGAAAAAATGCCCGTGAGGAAGAGTTGAGAAATTATTTAAAAAAATTGTGGGGCGATAAATACAAATACTAAAATTTCAAGTTTCGGATTATAACCAAAACTTGAAATCAAGAATTCCAAACTAATCTATGCAACGACTACTATTCGAACATTCTCCTTTTTTCATCCTGCTCTGCGTGGTCGCAGGCCTGGGCTATGCCTACGTGCTTTACAATTCGCATTACACCTGGAGCAAGCGCACCAACCAGTTCTTGTTTGCGCTGCGCACGGTAGTTGTTTTTTTTATTGCCTTCCTATTGCTCGGCCCCATCCTCAGGCTTATTACCAATGAATACGAAAAGCCTTCGTGGGTGTTTTTGATAGACAACTCTTCTTCCGTGGGTGAAGTGATGGACTCTATGGCGCAGACGAGATTGGGCAGCGCACTTGATAAAACAAAAACGGATATTGAAAGTGCCGGATACGAAGTGAAGTGGAAAGACCTTACGGGAAATGAAATCGCCCAGATAAAAGCAAGCGCAACAGCCTCTGATCTCAACAAAGGCATTCAAAATATTGTGCACGAATTTGAAGGGAAAAACTTAGCCGGAGTGGTACTTGTCTCTGATGGCATTTACAACTCGGGGGCATCGCCACTCTACACACCCGTGCGTGTGCCCATCTATTCGGTGGGATTGGGTGACACCACTGCGCGCATGGATTTGGTTTTAAAAAATGTTGCCTTCAACAAAGTGGCCTATCAGGGAAACAGATTTCCTCTCAAAGCGCAAGTGCTGGTGCAGGGGATAGAAAATCAAGATGTGTTGGTAACTATAATGAAGGATGGAAAAGCATTGGTCAATCAGAATAAAAACACGGGCAGCAAATCACTCGTTGATTTCGATTTCCAATTGGATGCTGTTGACAAGGGAATTCAACGCTACGACATTTCGATAAAGCCACTCGCCCAGGAAAGCAATCTGCGCAACAATGCCATGAGCGTGTTCATTGATGTGGTGGATGGCAAAAAGAAAATTGTGCTCATCGCACCGGCACCGCACCCCGACATTAAAGCACTGCGGGCGGTGGTAGAAAAAAATTCCAACTATGAGTTTGTGGTTCATATCCCTGGTGTGGCCGAAGCCGATGCGGCTTATTTAAAACCCGGTGGTGCCGAACTTTTTATTTTCCATCAGGCGGTGGATCAGGCAAGCAAGACCATGGCGATTTTCAATTCCATCTATAAAGGTTCGGCCTCCATACTTTTAATGATCGGCAACCAAACCAATTTGCGACAGCTTGCGGCCAACAAAGTGCCCATTCAATTTGAGTTCAACGGCCAATGGGACGATGTTACACCCATCATCAACAATGAGTTTCGCGATTTTGGTTTTTCCGAAAACACCAACGGGGTTTTCGCGCGCTACCCGCCCGTGCAGGTTCCGTTCGGAAAGTTTACCTATCCGCCCAAAGCAAAGGTGCTCCTGTATCAGCGCATCGGCAGCGTGACCACCGACAGGCCCCAGTTGTTGACCTGGGAAGAGGACAATCAAAAAATTGCCGCGCTGATCGGTGAGGGCCTGTGGCGTTGGCGCCTGAGTGAGTTTGCCGACAATGGCAACACCGTCATGTTTGACGACCTATTTTCGAAGCTCGTTCAATACCTCAGCACGCTGGAAGACAAACGAAAGTTCCGCAGCTTTGCGTTGCAAAATGAATTTTCTGATTCCGAGCCAGTGGTGATAGAGAGCCAGGTTTACAATGATTTGTTTGAGTTGGTTTATGGCAACACCATACAATTGCAGTTGCGCGATGAACAGGGAAAAGTTTCCAACTATAGTTATACCACCAGTCCGGGCGGTTCGCGCTATCGCATGGGCGGATTGAAAGAAGGCGTGTACCGGTTCAAAGCAACCACCAAACTCAACGACAAAACGGAAGAGGTGAACGGCCAGTTTTTGGTGAAGGCACAAAACATGGAAGCACAAAACCTGACTGCCGATTTTGGATTGCTCAGAAAACTTTCATCGGAAACAGGTGGCAAGTTCTACAAGGCCGATGCGCTTGCTTCGTTGGCGGTAGATGTATCCAAAACAAAAGCCGCCAGCCTCATCCATTCAGATGAAACATTCAACCAATTGATCAATTTGAAGTGGGTCTTTTTCCTTCTGCTCGCACTGATTTCTGCCGAGTGGTTTTTGAGAAAGTA
>JANOQB010000594.1:0-7743 GCA_031422215.1 Cytophagales bacterium
CTTCGGCTTTTAGGTAATCTTCACGCATGGGTCAAAGTTCAAGATTTAAAATCAAGATTAAAAGTTCAAGATTAAAAGATGAAGTGGTTGATGATCTGTTAATTTTGAATTTTGAATTAGATATGGACAACCGATGGAAAAATGCAATCTATTCTGTGATGCTCCTGGCGGCCATGTATGCCGTTTGGAAATGGAGGAACAATACACCATCGGCTGTACCCTTGAAGATTGAGGGCGAGACGATGGCCACCACCTATCACATCACTTACTTTGACAGGCAACAAAGAAATTTCAAAACATCCGTGGATTCTTTATTGGTGCTGTTAAACCAATCGATCAATAATTATAATCCAACTTCCGAAGTTTCGGTTTTTAATAAATCCAAAACAGGATTTCGATTTGATCTTCCCTATTTATATGCACCTATCAAGGTGGCCCAAAAGATTTATGCCAACTCGGAGGGAGCCTTCGATCCCACGGTAATGCCGTTGGTTAATTTGTGGGGTTTTGGTCAACAGAAAGTAACACGGCCCGATAGCTCTAAAATTGACTCGATCAGAAATTTTATTGGTTTTGATAAAATCAAATTCAATCAAGACAGTATTTGGAAACTTGACCCCAGAGCTCAACTGGATTTTGGAGGGATAGGCCAGGGCTACGGTGCGGATGTTATCAGTGATTATTTGAAATCGAAAGGAATAAAAAATATGTTGGTGGAATTGGGCGGTGAGGGCATGGCGGTAGGCACCAATCTTCAATCGGGCAAACCCTGGGAACTGGGCATATTAGACCCAAACTCTACCAACGACAATCAGTTTTTTAAAGCGTATGTTTCGCTCACCAATAAATCATTCACCACATCAGGAAATTATTTCAACTACCGCGAAGTGGATGGCAAAAAATATTCGCACACCATCGATCCATCAACGGGTTATCCTGCTGCGCGTGCCATCCTTAGTGCTTCTGTTTTTGCCGATGACGCTGCCACTGCAGATGCTTGGGCCACCTCGTTTATGGTAATGGGCCACGAAAAGGCAATTGCAATGTTGAAGAAGCATGCCGAGATCGATGCATTTTTAATGTACTCCACACCCGAAGGTTTAGCTACATTTGCCACGGAAAGGATAAGGCCACATATTAAGATCAATCCTTGAATGGTTACGATAATTTAATTCCACGTGTAAAAATCAATGACACTACAACTGGCAGTTCTTTTTTTCACGCCCCTGATAGCTGGGTTATTAGTTTACTTGGTCCCCTCCGCAAAAGGAAGCAATTTTAAATTGTTGCTGGTGTTTGCCGGCTCCTATCTGTTCGCCATTACGGTCACACACATTTTGCCCGAACTTTACAGCGAACATTTGGAGATGGAACTGATTGGCCTGTTTGTGTTGGCTGGTTTTTTCCTCCAGCAATTTCTTGAATATTTTACTTCGGGCGTTGAGCATGGCCATGTGCACACGCACGATGAACCTCATCACCATCATTCGCACGCCCATCAAACTGTTTCAGCGTTGGTGCTATTATCAGCCTTGTGTGTGCATGCATTTTTGGAAGGTGGAATGTTGGCGAAACCTGCTGCACCTGGTTATGATATGAATGCGGTTCTCCTGGGCATTGCCTTGCACCGGGCCCCGGCTGCGTTTGCACTGATGACGGTATTGACAACCCAACTGCGATCGAAGAGCAGAGCACTGCCTTATTTGATTGGCTTTTCAATTGCCGCACCCATCGGCCTTTTCATTAGCGCGTATTTTATTGAGACCGAAGTGATGACGGATACTTCATTGATCTATTTATATGCATTGGTCAGTGGAAATTTTCTGCACATATCAACAACCATTGTTTTTGAAAGTAGTCCAGAGCATCGCTTTCATGCCAAGAAGTTGGCCGTGGCCGTAGTGGGCGCGTTGATGGCGGTGGCTGTGGAATATATTATTTGATCTTAACGCCACGTGCATTTTTTCAACGGATGCTCAAGAGAATTTTAACAGTTGCCACGCATCGTATTTACGAATTGCCCGTGTTGGTATTGATGCCACATAGCCGTTGCAATTGTCGCTGTGTGATGTGCGACATCTGGAAGGCGAACCAAAACAAAACGGAAATTCCGGTAGAGCAATTGGAAATGCACCTTCACGCGTTCAAAAAACTTAATGTGAAACGAGTGGCACTTTCAGGAGGAGAAGCGTTGATGCATACCAACCTTTGGAAGTTCTGTGAGTTGCTTCATTCCATCCATGTCAAGATCAGTCTGCTTACCACCGGAGTTACGCTTGGGCATCATGCAAAAAATGTAGTGGCGAACTGCGATGACGTGATTATTTCTTTGGATGGCAGCCGCGAAGTTCATGATCGGATTAGGAATATACCAGCAGCGTTTGAGAAAATAGAAGCCAGTGTGCTCGCGATAAAAACCATTGATCCAAAATTCAGAGTTACCGGGCGAACGGTTTTACAGAAACATAACTTCAAGGATCTTAATAATATCATAGAAGCAGCAAAGTCAATTGGTCTTGATCAGATTTCATTTTTACCAGCTGATGTTTCGTCCGAAGCATTTAACAGGCCCAATCAGTGGGACGATGAAAAAATTTCGGAAGTGGCCTTGAAAAAAAGTGAGATCGAGGAGTTGGATTCGATATTGAAAAAATCGTTTGAGGATTTCAAAAAAGAGTACGACAACAAATTTATTGCGGAGAGCCCTACTAAAATGATGGCAATTTCTCAACATTACAAAGCGACAATAGGAGAAGAAGTTTTTCCACAAAAACGGTGCAATGCTCCATGGACATCATCAGTAATTGAACCAAATGGAAATGTACTTCCCTGTTTTTTTCATAAGCCTTACGGGAACATAAACGATGGAAATTTTAGGGAAATCATCAATTCAAAAAAGGCAATTGAGTTTAGAAGAAATCTGGATGTCGCCAAGGATCCCATTTGCAAAAAGTGTGTTTGCACGTTAAACATTGGCTTAACACAGAAGGTTTAGATTTTCTTTATCCGATAAAGAAAATCCTTTCCATCGAAAAGCACACTTTTCCCCATCACCAAATCAAACTGAAATCCATTTTCGCTGGCGATATTAAAAATCTTTTCCAACTCACAGCCTAAGGTCAAAACCATGATCACTCGCGAAGTTGCGTTCATGTAGTTGTTCAGTGACCCAAACAATTTTTGAAAGTATTCAAAATCTCTTCCACAGTGCCAGGCAAGCTCCTCTTCATTTTTTGGATGCCTCGCATAATAAGGAGGGTTTATAATAATCCAATCAAACTGTTTTTGTTCGATGCTATCAAATACATCGGAGTGGATAACGGTGATTGGAAGGTGATGCAGCTTTGCGTTGGCTGTTGCGTTTTCGATTGCGCGTGTGCTTAAGTCAGACGCGGTAACGAGCGCACCATCTTTGGCACTGATGATTGAAATCAATCCTGTGCCGCAACCCAGCTCAAGCAGTGATTTATTGCGGATGGATTGGGTGCGGATAAAGTTGATGAGGAACTTGGTGCTATAAAACATGCCGGGATGAAACACTCCTGGAAAAACCTTAACGGTTATACTCTGATACGTATAACTTCTTTCCTTTCGCAGGTACCATCGGGTAAGTGGTATTAAAAAAAAGGAGGCGGCTTGTTTAATTAACTTTCTCATCACTCCATCACAAAGCCTTCAATTTCGGGTTGGCGATATTTCCAAAGTCTCTGAAGAATTTTTATCTCATAAGGAAACTTGAAAATATTTTTGCGATAGCGAAAACCCGAAAGAAGGCGCATGGCTTTTCGCTTGCCGGGTGTAAGCCTGAAGTCCGACACGCTGGGATATTGTGCATTGAGCACGGTCTCAAAACCCAACACTTTATCTACCATCGCGGAGGTAAGCCACGGGGTGAGCGGGTTTTTTCTCAGATCAAAATTTTGCCAAGCCGGTGCGAGCCATTCTTCCAGTTGATCAGGAAATTTAAAACCCGAAGCTGTCACTTGTTTATACAGTTCAGATCCTTCGGTGGCCACCGGGCTGTAAACATAAATGATAATTTCCGTGGCGGGGTTTATTTCTTTTATTTGTTTGATGTAGGCAATATCCTGATCAATTTGCTGCATTACCTTTTCAGGGGTTTCGGCAGGGAAGCCAAGCACAAAAGAATACTCAGGGATAATGTCAAATTTTTTCATGCGCCCAGCAAACTGCATCATCTGTTCAGTGGACTGTGTGCCACCTTTGTCCATTTTTTTTAGCAATTCATCGTTGCTGGTTTCGGCCCCGAAAAAAATCATCTTGCACCCGGCTTCGCGCATGGCTAAGAGCGACTCATCGGAATATTTATGGATGGTGTCAATCCTTCCTTCGCCCCACCACAAAATTTTTTCGGGCCGGATCAGTTTGGCAAAAGCAACCGTTCGCTTTTCACTTACAAAAAAATTGTTGTCGTGAAATTCTACTGCATCCGCTCCGTGATTGTCAATCAGATATTTGATGTCCTGATAAATAAGTGGAGCCGATTTCCCTTTCCATCGGGCATTATAAATGGGCACTACGGCACAAAATGAACAAGTAAACGGACAGCCCATGCTGGAGTGATACGCTGCGGTTCGTTGCCCAAGAAAAGTCTTTCCCAGGTAATTTTTCAATGGATAAAATTGATTTAAGAATTTGTAAGGAAGCTGGGGTAGTGTATCTTGATCCATCAGCGAAGCCATTGGAGTCTTGATGATTTCTTGGTTTTTGCAATAGATCAGGTTTTGGATAGAACTTATATCCAAATTATTTTCCAGTGCAGCTAACAGTTGCGGAAACGTATCATCGCCAGGTCCATTGACAATAAAATCCACATAGCCCGAGCGAGCAACGGACTTAAATTGGTTGGAGGCAAAGTATCCGCCCCACACCGTGATCACAGAAGGAAAATGCTCCTTCACTTTTTTAGTGAATGGAATAGCTTGAGATAGTTGTGGCCCAGGCATAACGGTGCACCCAAATACATTGAACCCTTGTTGAAGGTGGGCTTCGATATTTTTCCACGGCTCCTTTTCCAGGTTGCCGTCCACAAACACAAACTCGTGCTTGCCAAAGATGGAAGCACCCACCTGCAAAATGGAATTAGGGATCCGGTGCTTGGCCCGTGCGCTCCACGGATTAAAGAGTATGACCTTCATGCAATCGGAAAGTTAGGAATTAGTCTCTGCATTTTTGCGGGTGCCATGGTGTAATTGTACTGCGTGTAACAATACACTGTAGGATTAGTACTTTTACTTCCAATGATACAAAGGTTTAGCAATAAGATTCGCTCATTGAATGCAGAAATTTTTCCGCATCATGCGCTGTTGCCCCCAAAGTGGTTAGTGCTGGGTGTTAACAATCAATGCAACCTTCATTGCAAGATGTGCGATGTTGGCGTTGATTATTCCGAAAGCAATTTTTATTCTAACCTGATGGGGAGCGAGCCTCTCAATATGCCCCTCGAGTTGTTCAAAAGGATTGCAGATCAGGCCGCTGAACAATTTCCCAAAGTAAAATTGGGATTTGCATTTACCGAACCTCTTATATATCCGTACTTAGATAGCGCATTGAAATATGCACGCATCAAAAAACTTTATACGAGTATTACCACCAATGGATTGGGATTAAAAAAGTGGGCCAACGGAATGGCCGAATCGAAATTGGATGAACTCAATCTCTCGTTAGATGGCCCTGAGGAAATTCACAATTTTATCCGTGGCAATAAAAATTCTTTTTCCTTAGCACTTGATGGGATCAAGGAGTTGGCAACCAAAAGCCCACAAACAAAGTTGAGTGTGTTTTGTGTGGTTACAGAGTGGAATGTGACGCATCTGATGGAATTTATGCAAGAGATGAACAAGCATCCTGTTTCCACAGTCGGGCTTATGCACCCAAATTTCACCTTGCCCTCCATAGCCAACCAGCACAATAATTTGTACGGTGCACGTTACCCGGCAACGGCCTCAAACACATCGGATACCAATGTAACTGGTATGGACACCGAAAAAATTTGGAATGAAATCACGGCCATAAAAAACAGTAAATGGAATTTTAAGATACTTTTCTTCCCCGAATTAAATACATTTTTGGAAGTGGAGAAGTACTACACACAACCAACTGAATTTATTGGCAAGCGGTGCACCGATATTTTTTCAAGCATCATGATAAAATCCAATGGCGATGTAATACCCGCACACGGCAGGTGCTTTAATCTTGTGGTTGGTAATTTATACAAACAGGAACTTTCGCAAATCTGGAACTCTGCCGTGTTCTCATCATTTAGAAAAACGGTTACAAAGGCCGGGGGATTATTGCCAGCCTGTTCACGTTGTTGTGGCGGGTTTTCGAAATGAAACATACAGATGCTGGAAAACAATAAAGTAAAGTGCGGTCATCAGCCATAACCTAGGAAAGCCCAACAGAAAATTTATATTCTCTCCCAAGTAGATTATCCATTTGTATGGGATGAAGCCAATCATAAAGCAGATCATCCATATCACGGTGAGGATATTACCATGCAGCAGCTTTACCTCGATAAGAATTATCAAAGGAAACAACAAAAGAATAAAATGATAAGTGGCAGCCACTGGAAGAAAAACCAAGGCAGCAAGAGCCGGAACGGAAATGAACACAGCCCGGTTGACACTGGAGTTTTTATATCGCCATAAAGTAATACCCGTTGAAACGACAAGCACCAGTGCAATGATCAATTTACCAATCCATAAACCGTTAGGCCAGTTAATGGCTGGGTCAGGATTAAATTTCAAATCAGCAACAAATGCATATCGGAACAGAGCGTCCCACGATTGGTAGTAATAACTATACGGCTCTTGGCCGGCAAGATTACTGTTTAAGTGAGGCAGAAATGTTTGATTAAAAAATTCAACGCACAAAGGAAGGCCAAACCAACTAAGCTGGATGCCAATAAACAACAACAAGAACAGTAAACACCAACGCGCCACCGATTGATGGTGATGCCACGAATCATTTCCTTTTGATCGGAAGTAAGGAAAGCTCAATAAAGTAAAACCCCCGATAATTAAAAGCGGAAAATATTTTAGGGCCGTGAAAAAGCCAATCAATAAACCAGTTACTATTTTTTTTCTTGGTATTAGCCACCAGCCAAGCAAAAGGCTTGCAGTCATAATCAAATAAACTTGACCGAAGGCAACGTTGTTGGATAAACCCAAACCAAAGCTGAAGATAAGAAGGGCACTGTCGAGCAATGGCCAATTGATTATTTTGGTTGTGAGCCATATCGCCAACGCTAAAAACAAAAGATTGATGAGCGTAAAAATTTGCTGTGCGCCTAACGGTGAAAAAGGAGTAAGCGGAATTAGTATGAGCGCGGAAATAGGGGGAAACGGAGAAAACTTGCCGAGCGTTTGAATGTTTTGCTTTTTGATTTGATGTTGAAACCATGGGTTGTTATAAAGCGAATCGAGTGGTGCGCGCTCAACCACTAATTGTGCAGCCACATAGTAGTTGGCAAAGTCGCTATGCACAGTGGTAAATGCGGGGATCACACCTTTCCAGAGAAAAAAGAAAATCAGTAGCGCGAGAAATATATATTTTACCTGGCGGCTCATGGACTATCGGCATTCACAGAATTCACTTTTAAGAAACTGTTTGACTTCGCCTTTTCCTTTTCTATCACGCGCATTACCGTTGCAGCAATTTGTGAAGGCGGTAAATTTTTCATGCAGGTGATGTGATGGTTGCAGGCCTGATGTGCTTTCG
>JANOQB010000595.1:0-4128 GCA_031422215.1 Cytophagales bacterium
GTCTGCCTTTATGGTTCGAAATTGTTTTGTGTGAAAAAAATTGCCGAGCAACACATGCATGGACTGCTCCATGTTGCCGATGGTGGCCGATATGCCCCAGATTTTTAGAGAAGGACTGATAACTTTCAATCGTGATAATGCAAGTTCCATCAGCACCCCACGTTTGGAGCCCATCAGCTCATGCCATTCGTCCACGACAATTGTTTCTAAGCATGAAAAAAAATCAGCATACCCTTTTTGCGCCATCAGCAAGTGCAAACTTTCCGGAGTGGTGATGAGAAAGTCGGGGGGCTTTTCTTTTTGTTTTGCACGCTCGCGTGTTGACGTATCGCCACTTCGCACGCCCACCTTCCAAGTTAGGCCAAGGCCCTCAATCGCTTTCTTGGCCGAATAGTCAATTTCTTTTGCCAATGCGCGGATGGGTGTTATCCATATTGCCGTAGGGCCGTTTACTTTTTGTTTTTTATTTTTCTCTAACGCATCAAGCAGGATGGGTATCAGCAACGAATAAGTTTTTCCACTGCCGGTAGGTGCGTTTACTATACCGCTCTCGCCACGCCACACGCTTTGCCAGGCTTCTAATTGAAACGGAAACGGTGCCCAGCCATTCTGTGCAAACCACTGTGTGCCCAACTTTGTGCGAACATCCATCGGTCGATCCAATAAAAGTTTCGATAACTTTTTCACCTTTGCTGTGTTATTGATCTCAATACCTGCGAAGATGGGAAAATATTCAATCAAAGAATTAGAACAACTATCGGGAATAAAAGCGCATACCATTCGCATTTGGGAAAAGCGCCATCACTTGGTGGAGCCCAGTCGCACAGCGGGCAATATCCGGTTCTACTCCGATGAAGACTTAAAGAAAATCATAAACGTTTCGTTGCTTAATAACCAGGGAGTAAAGATTTCCAAAATCGTTACTTTGACAGGGGAAGAGATGCGACAGAAAGTAGCTGAGCTAAGCGAAGCCAAGAACAGTGTTGACATTTACATAGATCAATTGGTGATCGCCATGGTGGATATGGAGGAGGAGCAATTTGAAAAAATACTTTCCAACCTCATTATCAAATTCGGGTTTCAACGCACTGTGTTGGAAATCGTGTATCCCTTTCTGGAAAAGATTGGAATCCTTTGGCTCACCAACAACATTTCCCCGGCACAAGAGCATTTCATTTCGCACCTGATCCGTCAAAAACTTATTGTTGCCATCGATGCTTTGACCATCGCACCAAAAACTGCCACGCGTGTGTTGCTTTTTCTTCCGGAAGGCGAACTTCATGAACTTGGGCTTCTGTTTTATTATTACATCGCAAAAAAAGAAGGCTTCCGCACTTACTACCTCGGCCAAACTGTGCCCTACAACGACTTGAAACTTGTTGTAGAAACTCACCAACCTCAACTGATCATTTCTTCTTTTACAACGGTGCCGCAGGTCAAAAACGTTTCTGATTTTATCAAGAGGCTTAGTAAAGATTTTACCACTGCCAAAATTTTAATTTCCGGACACGTTTTGAAAAATGTAACGACAGGCATGCCAACCAACGTGGAAGTTTTCGAAAACGCCATGGCGCTCAAGACCAAGCTCATAGGATTAAAATAATTTTGATAATCCTCTAAGGAAAACTTTCAAAATAACTTCTACAATATCAAAGAAAATAGGAAGCCTAATATATGGCCGTCCCTCCAGGACTTACTTCTAACGCAAATACAATGACTCTACCATAAGGATCATCCCTACGGGATTTTTGGCATAGTTTGAATCTTAGTCCGCCATTGGCGGACGACCTTATGGTAGCAAGATATGGTTGAGTGAAGTTGATAAGTCCCAGAAGGACGACCGTATGCGGAAGTTATTTTGAAAGTTTTCCTAACCCATTTCCGGGCCTACAAAAAGCCTTTATTTAACCGTAAATAGGCATAAATGCCATCATTCTATTTGAATTATTGTTTAACTAATATTAAATAATAATAAACAATTATTTGGATTATATATTATATGTGCCATATTTGTTTAATAATTTCAATTAAACATTAAACATTATGACTGAGATAGAATTCAACCACCAAGTGGCCAGTCTAAGGCCGATGTTACGCACACTAACAAGGAGGTTCACCACCGATCGTGACGAATCCCTTGACCTTGTTCAGGATACCCTTTTAAAAGCACTTATGTACCGCGATAAATTTCGTGAGGAAACCAATCTTAAAGGTTGGCTCTTCACCATCATGCGAAATACATTTATCAACAGTTATAGAAAAAACCAGCGACAGAGAACTTCCAATGATGATACAACGGGATTGTATTTCTTGAATGTAGAAGATACGCACACATTCAACAAGCCTGAACGGAGCATGGAATTTAAAGAAGTATGGCGAAACGTTAACGCCTTGAGGGACGAACTGCTTATACCTTTTAAGATGCACACCACCGGCTACAAATATCATGAGATTGCTGAGCACCTTAGCATTCCCATTGGCACCGTTAAGAACCGGATTTTCCACGCGCGTAAAGAGATTCAAAAAAAACTGACTGGATACAATTAGCGTGTTGATTCTAAAATTGGATCGTGAGACACTAAACCAAGGCGGAGGGCAGATTGTTTTTTTTTAATTGTTCTGGGGCACAAATAAAACGGTTAGATTGAACCCAACAAAACTCTCGTCCGTGGTTCGTGTCTCCACCACAGTCGTTTACTTAAGAATTTTGGTATATTACGCCAGAGGCGTAACCTGTTTGTGGAATGAAGTTCATGTAGGGTATTTGCCCCAGCGGGGCAACCTATAATATCTATTGTAAGGATGAAAAAAATTGCCGTTATCGGTTCAGGCTTTGCTGGTATAGCGGCTGCCTCCTGCCTTGCCAAGGAAGGTTATGATGTAACGGTGCTTGAAAAAAACTCTACTGCCGGTGGCAGGGCCCGAAAATTTGAAGCCAATGGTTTTATGTTCGATATGGGGCCAAGCTGGTATTGGATGCCCGATGTGTTTGAAAAATATTTTAACCTGTTTGGCAAATCAACTTCCGACTTCTATCAACTCTCGCGGTTAGACCCATCGTATCGGGTATTCTATTCGAAGGAAAGGATCTGGGATATACCTGCGGGTGAAGGTTCCTTGATAAACTTCTTCGAGCAAATTGAAAAAGGAAGTGGTGCGAGGCTCAAAAAATTTCTGGAGGAGGGAAAATACAAATACGAAGTTGGCATCAACGATCTGGTTTATAAACCGGGCCTGTCGCTTGCCGAACTGATGGACATGAAACTGGTGCGTGGAATTTTTAAAATGCACGTGTTTCAGTCGGTGGCCACCTATGTAAGAAAACATTTCAACGACCCCGGTCTGATTCAGTTGTTGGAGTTTCCTGTGCTCTTCTTAGGCGCATCGGCCAACAAAACCCCAGCGCTTTACACATTGATGAACTATGCCGACATAGCGCTGGGCACGTGGTATCCCGTGGGCGGAATGCATAAAATTGTGGATGGCATGGTTGCATTGGCTACTTCGCTTGGGGTAAAATTTGAATTCAACAGTGAAGAGGACAAAATCTTTGTGGAAAACAAAATGGCAACGGCACTTTCCGTGAAGGGCGCTGTCCGTCCATTCGATTATGTGGTCGCTGGGGCAGATTACCACCATGTTGAGCAAAAATTGCTTTCCGCAGAATATCGAAGATACAGCGAGGGCTATTGGCAAAAGCGGGCGATGGCACCCGGCAGCCTGATTTTTTATTTGGGCGTGAAAAAAAGAATAAAGAACCTGCTTCATCACAACCTTTTCTTCGACAAAGACTTTGGGCTTCACTCAAAAGAAATTTATGAAACCCCACAGTGGCCCAGCGATCCGTTGTTTTATGTTTCCTGTCCTTCGAAAACCGATCCTACCGTGGCACCGCCCGGCCATGAAAATATTTTTATATTGATACCGGTAGCACCTGGCCTAACGGATAACGAAAGCACACGCGACAAATATTTTGACCTCGTGATCAGCAGGATGGAATCGCTTATCGGGGAGACAGTTCGTGAAAATATTGTATATAAAAGATCGTACGCCCACGCTGATTTTATTTCCGATTATCACGCTTTTAAAGGAAACGCCTACGGATTGGCAAATACGATCCGGCAAACG
>JANOQB010000596.1:0-4099 GCA_031422215.1 Cytophagales bacterium
GAGGCCACCGTTAAAATTGTGGGTACCTGCAAAACCGCTGCCGAAGCCCTTGTCTTTCTCTCCCACCAGGAGCCTGATATTATTTTGTTGGATATAAGCCTTCCGGATATGAACGGTCTTGAGTTGTGCGAAAAAATCAGATTGACACGCAGGCAAGCAAAAATAATCGGTCTTACTTCCACCAACGAGGCTGGCATCATCACCGGACTTTTGCAACGAGGTGGCGATGGATACTTGTTAAAGAACATGGAAAGGGCCGAACTGTTAGAAGCCATTCGCACAGTGATGAATGGTAAAATTTATTTGAGCAAAGCAGCCAACGACAAAG
The DNA here is from genome assembly GCA_031422215.1 of Cytophagales bacterium. GTDB lineage: Bacteria > Bacteroidota > Bacteroidia > Cytophagales > Cyclobacteriaceae > ELB16-189. The sequence goes on from JANOQB010000596.1 coordinate 329, forward strand.
TATTGGAGCAGTTTCAGCATCCCAAAAAGCCAAGCGATAATTTTTTGCTTACACGAAGAGAAAAAGAAATACTTCTACTGCTGGCCGATGGGTTGAAGGGCCCACAAATAGCCGAAAAACTTTTTTTAAGTCCGCTCACCGTGGAAACGCACCGCAAAAACCTGTTCAAGAAATTCAATGCCAACAGTGTACAATTGTTGATCAAGATTGCGCACGAAAATAAATTGTTGGAGCGGTAAGTAATTACGCTATGAACCCGCTAAGAAGAACGCAAAGCGAAAGCAAACTTTGCGCCTCTGCGCCTTTGCATGATATTGCTTTTTTTTCGTGCACCCCCCCATGTTATTTTGAAATGCCCCGTTGAATTCAAAAATTTGAAATCGACCGATCATGAAAATCAAACACAGCCGTGCGGATGCCGAGCATCACTTCATGCGTATTGAATTGTGTGCCCACCGATTTGTTGGTAGGGATTTCATACACATAAGCCAATCTGTATTTCTCCTTTAAGTTGAATTGGATTAATGCACCAAAGGCTTTTAAGTTTCGGGTGAAGACCCCGGCTGTTAAGTTGCGGTTGAATTCAAGATTGAAGTTAACATCGGCAGAGAGTGGCGCACCTTTCACTCCTTTCAGCAAAATGGAAGGCTTGAGCAAAATGCGTTCGTTCAAAAAATAAACATACGATCCAAACAGGTAAAGATGTTGTTGGTACAATTGCACATTCATTCCGTCCGTTTCAAAAGAGTTGGCAAGCAACCTTGGCACCGAAAGCCCGACAATAAATTTTTCGCTTTTCAACACGGCACCGGCACCCATGTTAAATTGTGATTCGCTCACACGGGCAAACGCAGGATCATCAAGGTTAGCCGGGTCGGGGTTGATATTTAGTTTGATAGGGTCGTTTTTGTAAGTGATCATTCCGGCCTGCATACCGAAAGAAAATATTTTCTCATTAAAGTCTATTTTGTAGGAGAAGGCGGCATTCAGGTTAGTGGTTGTGTTTTCCCCAATCCAATCATTCACAAAAAGCAAACCCGCTCCCAGCTTATTGTCCAATAGGGAAATTTGTGCGTTGGCTGCCATCGTGGTGGGGTTTCCATCAAACCCGGCCCATTGCGTTCGATAGCTGAAATTTGCCATCAGGTTTTTGTTGATGCCCGTGAAGGCCGGATTGATCACAGCTGGGTTGTTCAGATACAAAGCATACAACGGGTCTTGCTGAGCATGCGCAATTAGGCAAGGGCAAACAATAATCAACAGTTGCAGTAATTTTTTCATACCATTATTTTTTAAGTGACAAGTATCCTGTTTCTGTTTTTCTTCCTGAACCAAATTCAATTTTATAGAAGTAAGTTCCGCTGGGAAGGTCACCTCCATTATTGTTTAGCCCCGAGAACACCACCGATGTGTTGTTGTAGTTCACACCTTCCCACACCACATCGCCCCACCGGTTGAAGATGCTCACTTTGTTGGATTGTGTTTCGGCAAGCACCTCAATGTAACGGAGAACGAAGTTGGGATTCTTGTTGTCTCCATTGGCCGAGATGGCGTTGTAAATGGTGATGTCGCCCACCACTTCTATGCTGAATTGTTGTTGGGAGCACGTGCTGTTTGTATTGCACGCTTCAAGGGTAATCGACTCGAGCCCTGAAAAGGGTTTGCCAGTGTAATCAATGGTAAGCACACCGTTAGCAACTGTGGCTATGGCACCGCTCGAAGGTTGCCCCACAACTTTGATGGAGTTTACGTCCAACGTGCCGGGCGTAGTGATGAGGGGCTTGAGGTCAATCACAATTTTTCCCTCCACCTGGGTGGCCAAAGGCTGTGGCGTGATCACCGGTGCACAACCTGCGGTAAGAATGGTGGCCGTTACCGGTGTTCGTGTGCTTTCACAAACACCGATCGTGATTGTTACATAGTACGTAACAGTGGTGCTGAGAGGTGGCGTTGAAAAACTGCTGTTGGATTGCCCGGCCATGGGGGTTCCACCTGTTGATACGGAATACCATTTGTATTGGCCGTTCGTTCCCCCCGAAGCAACAAGTGTGGCCGATGTGGCAGGGCATACCGATGCGCCTATGGCAGTAGGTGGCGTGGGCAATGGCGTGATGGTGGCAATAGCGGATGCACGGATACTCTCGCACGTGCCATTGTTGATGGAAACATAATACGTAGTGGTGGCACTCAGCGTTGGCGTTGTGTAAGTGCTATTAGTTTCGCCTGTGATTGCGGTGCCGCCCGTGGCAACGCTGTACCACCGATATTGACCAGCCACTCCACCGGCCGCTGTTAGCAGCACCGATGCAGTTGGCCCGCAAGCAGTAACCCCCGTGGTGCTTGGTGCAGATGGTAATGGGTTGATGGTAGCTGTCACTGTAGTTCGCGTACTCTCGCATGTTCCATCATTTATAGCAACATAGTAAGTTGTGGTTGCGCTTAGTATTGGTGTTGTATAGTTGCTGTTCGTTTCTCCACTGATGGCAGTGCCTCCCGTTGCAACGGTGTACCATCGGTATTGCCCATTGGTGCCACCCGATGTGGCCAGCGTTACCGTTGTGTTTTCACAGCCTTGATTGGGCGTTACCGTTGGCGCGACAGGACAAACCGTAACTATAAAATTGGTCGTACTATTGGCCGTGTTCCCAGCAACAGTAGCACTTATCGGCCCCGTGGTTCCACCAACAGGAACGTTTGCCGTGATGGACGTGGCATTGCTAGCCGTTACCACAGCCGATGTGCCGTTGAAGTTTACAATATTGTTGGAAGGCGTTGCACTAAAATTTGTCCCGGTTATAACAACCGTAGTACCCACCGGCCCGGAAGTAGGAGCGAACGAAGTTATGGTTGGTGGTGGTGCAACCGTCACCGTAAAACTTCCCGTCATCATTTGTGTCCATTCGCCACCGCTGTCTTTGGCGCGTAAATAAATAGTGTGTGCGCCAATCGAAAGCGCAGAGACATCAGCAAAAATATCTTGGTCGGTTACGGTAGGAGAGGGTGGCGCGACAGGCGCGGCTATTCCATTGTCAAAGCCGGGGTCGGCATCAAAGAAGTATTCAAACTTTACTATGTTTTCTGCGACACCAACATTCATCACAAAAAAATCGCGGATGTGCGTGTGCGTCCATATCCCATCGCTTGTTTTGCTTCTCAAATAAAGTTTGTGAAAACCGGAACTAAGAGGCACGGCCGAAATATCAATGGCGAGATTGGTGATGGTGGCTGCGGCACTGAAAGAAACCTGAGTAGCCAGGCCAATGCCGGGGTCGGTGTCAAAAAAATATTCTATCTGAGTTATATCGGGCGAAGGCGTTGTAACGGGCACAACATAAAAATCACGGATGTGCGTGTGTGTCCACTGATTGGTTGCATTCTGTGCACGGATATAAAGTTTGTGGAAGCCGGTAGAGAGTGCGCCTGTGTTAAGTGGTATCGAAAAATCGTTTATTAAAGTGGTGGGCGTAATGTTGGTGATAGTACCCAAGCCATGTCCCGGGTCAGTATCAAAAAAATGCTCGAAGCGAACAAGGTTCTGTGCTTGCACCCCAACGCAAATCAAAAGTAAGAAGAGTAGGGTTATGTAATTTTTCATTCCACAGTCTTTAGAGAGAAGCATAATTTTTTTTGCAAATATTTTTGCGACATGGCTCGACTTTCCTTATAGCCATATGGGCCTTTTATTGCAATAGGTAAGTTGTCCCCACCGTCCCACAACGCAGGCCCAAGTCACACAGACCACAACCACACAGCCTAACAATCCAACCTTGA
>JANOQB010000597.1:0-9285 GCA_031422215.1 Cytophagales bacterium
AATGCAGTAAGTTGAAGGAAAGACTTTAACTGAGGCACAGATTGTTATTAGAGAGGCTCCGATTGTGATATCAAATCACTATTTTTCCAACATGGAACCTCAGCTCATCCAAAATAGAATAGTTCAAGACACACGGCCATCGGGTTATACTCGACTTCCATCTGGCCGAGCCTTAAAAGGTTGAAAATAGAGTGTTGAAACAAGGCGTGAGGCGGAACAAGCAACGTTTTCCTCCCAATTTTTTTGTTTGAGCTAAAGAGACATTGAATCAATGGTATCACAAAATGTGATACCATCTAGTTCAAGCAAAAGGGGAGAAAGAAATAAAGCAACACCAATACAGAATAAATACGCATAGAGCCTACTTTTTAAATTAGCACATATTGTAACATCAAATCACTATTTTTCCAACATGGAACTGCAGCTCATCCAAAATAAAATCTTTCAGATACGAGGCCACCGGGTAATGCTCGATTTTCAATTGGCCGAACTTTATGAGGTAGAGGCTCGGATTTTAAATCAATCAGTTAAGAGAAACATAAGCAGATTTCCTCCCGATTTTATGTTTCAGTTATCAAAAAGTGAATGGGATTCATTCATGAACTCATCACAAATTGTGATGAGTTCATTGAAGCACCGTGGTGCTCAATATTTACCCTACGCCTTCACCGAACAAGGTGTGGCCATGCTCTCCAGCGTTTTGAGAAGTCAAAAAGCGATAGATGTTAACATCGCCATCATGCGGGCATTTGTTCTTGTCCGTCAGCACCTGACCGATTACAACGACTTGAAATCGGAGATAAAAAAATTAGAACTTGAAATGAACAGAAAGTTCAAAGACATCAACGAGGCTTTGCATTACCTGCTAAGCCCAAAATCAAAACCCATTGAAATCGGGTTCAAGCAAAAAGCGAGAAAAAAATAAAACAACACTAACTATGCAATACAGAAGATTTGGAAGAACCAATTGGCAAGTAAGCGAAATGGGTTATGGCATGTGGGGGCTTGCAGGCTGGACAGGCACCGATGAAAAAGAAATGGAAGCTGCACTCGACCGCTCGGTGGAACTGGGATGCAATTTTTTCGATACCGCCTGGGCTTACGCAGCAGGCAAAAGCGAAAATATACTGGGACGGTTATTGAAACGCCATTCGGAAAAAAAACTTTACGCGGCCACGAAAATCCCGGCCAAAAATTTTAAATGGCCCGCAAAACCCGAATACAAACCAGAAGATTGCTACCCCACCGCCCACATTATTGACTACACGGAGCGTAGTTTAAAAAACCTGAATGTTGAGTGCATTGACCTCCAACAATTTCATGTGTGGGACGATAGTTGGACAAAAGATGATGGCTGGAAAAATGGTATCGAAAAATTAAAGCGCGAAGGCAAAGTGAAACACTTCGGCATAAGCGTGAACCGGTGGGAACCAGAGAACGTGATGAAAGCATTGGAAACCGGACTGATTGATGCCGTGCAAGTGATTTATAACATCTTCGACCAAAACCCGGAAGGCAAATTGTTTCCCTTGTGCCGCAAGTTAGACATAGGGGTTATTGCCCGCGTGCCTTTCGATGAAGGTACGCTTACCGGCACACTCACCAAAGAAACTGTTTTTCCAAAAGAAGATTGGCGCTCCACTTATTTCGTGCCTGAAAACCTGATCCCAAGTGTTGAACATGCTGAAGCACTTCGGCCTATTATACCAACCGGAATGACCATGCCTGAAATGGCTTTGCGTTTTATTCTTTGCAGCCCCGATGTGCACACGATTATTCCAGGCATGCGTAAAATGAAAAACGTGGAATCGAATATGGCTGCGAGCGATGGAAAAAAATTGGAAGAAGCAATACGATTAAAATTAAAGAAACACAGGTGGGACAGAACCACAACGGAGTGGTCGCAATAATAATAAGTAGGCAGTAGGCAGTCCCGATAGCTATCGGGATTAGTAGGCAGTAAAAATTATCGGCTATGAAAAAATCTATTACCATAATCTTGATTGTTATTGTAGCCATAGGTTTGTTTGCCCTAAAAACTGTGCGGCAATCGGGGAGTTTTAAAACTATAGAGAATTCTTTTTCTGGATCAGTTAAAACAATAGAAGGTTTTCCTGGCGTTGAGGATATTACCATTGACCAGACCACCGGCATTGCATTTCTCTCATCCGATGACCGTTGGGCCAATATCCTTCATAAAAAACCCGTGAAAGGGGCTCTGTACAGTTTGAATTTGAACGACTCCATTCCACAGCCTGTTAATTTAACGTTGGATTTTCCGCAAAACGATTTTCATCCACACGGAATTTCGTTATTCACCACCGAAGATGGCCGGAAAATAATTTTTGTTGTAACCCATCGGGATAACAATCAGGATGCAATTGAAATTTTTGAGTATAAAAATGATTCGTTGCAGCATCGTGAAAGTATCACCGATAAATTGATCATATCGCCCAACGATGTGGTGGGCACAGGCGAAAGAAAATTCTATTTCACCAACGATCACAATGAGAAAGCCAGCGCGTGGCGATACATCAAGGACCTTCTCACCATTGGCACAGGAAATATTGGTTATTTTGAAGGGCAAGATGTTCGCTCCACCTTACAAGAGGAAATACTTTATGCCAATGGAATAAACATCAGCAACGATGGCAAACAACTTTACGTGGCATCGCCAAGTTCGCAGAAAATTTTATTGTATGACCGCGACATCGCTTCCGGTGGGCTCACAAAATCAAGTGAAATAGATACCAACACAGGAGTTGATAATATAGAGATTGATGCCGATGGAAATTTGTGGGTGGGTTGCCATCCGCAATTGCTTAAATTCCTCTCGCACGCCAAAGATGAAGCGGCATTGGCCCCCTCCGAAATAATCCAACTAAAAAATTTGGGCAATGGAAAATTTGAACAGAGCACTGTTTACTTAAATGATGGCACCGAAATTTCCGCTTCCTCGGTGGGGGCAGTGTACAAAAACAAGTTGCTTATAGGCCCTGTTTTTCAACGGCACTTTTTATTGACTGAGATGAAGTGAGGACTTTCTTTCTTTTGACTTGCATGATCTGTTGCATTTCGCAAAGCGATTTATTCTAAAAAAATTTTTGTTATTTTGTGAACTATAAGGGTGGCCGAGATGAACTTTTAATGGAAATGCAATCACACCCCGACATAGTTTTGTTGATGGAAGAAGTACGCACTATTTTAGAAGGGGAAATCAATAAGAGGATTGAATTCAGAAATTTGATCCACGAAAACATTAAAGCGGAGTTTATCAATGGCGAGATTGTATATCAATCGCCTTCCAAGAGACGCCATTGGAGGATTTTAACAAAGTTGCTCAGTCGGTTAAACCATCATGTAGAAACCAACAACTTAGGCGAGGTAGGTTCCGAGAAAGTAATGATCGAGCTTACACGCAACGACTATGAACCCGACATTGTCTTTTTCTCGAGAGAAAAGGCCAACAAATTCACCAACGACCAAATGCTTTTTCCTGCCCCCGACTTTGTTGTTGAAATCCTGTCGCCCTCCACCGAGAAATATGACCGCAACGAAAAATTTATTGACTATGCCGCGCACGGTGTTCAAGAGTATTGGATCATAGAACCAGAAATTGAAATCGTAGAGCAATACTTTAACGAAGGTGGCAAGTTTGTGCTCTTCCAAAAACTCCACAAAGGCCTGTTGGAATCCAAAACGGTAAGTGGCTTTGCCATTGACCTCAAAGACATCTTCCACTAAACTCAATTTGCAGGCACACACTTGCGGCAGGGATGGAAGTGGATACCCGCACCCCGGTGCATGTGCGTGGAAAGCGCATCGGGGGCGGAGTAGGAGTGGACAGCCCGGCACTTGCCTTTGCAATTTGGCAAGTGGCCGCCCAAAAATTTCTATTCATCACACCCTATTATGCCATTGTGTCACCTTTTTTGGTTGAAATCTCCATTGGCATAACCCTTGTTAATTGGGTTTTGCATTTAACTCTGTAATCTAAAAACCGAACATATCATGGGAAAAATTATTGGAATAGACTTAGGAACCACCAACAGTTGCGTGGCCGTAATGGAAGGCAACGAACCAGTGGTGATTGCCAACAGCGAAGGGCGCAGAACTACCCCGAGCATCGTTGGCTTTTTGGACAACGGCAAAGGCGAACGCAAAGTGGGCGACTCGGCCAAGCGCCAGGCCATCACCAACCCGAAGAACACCGTTTCTTCCATCAAGCGCTTTATGGGCAAAAAATTTGGTGAGGTTACAGGCGAGAAGAAAATGGTATCGTATGAAGTGGAAAGCGGCAACAACGACACCGTGCGCGTGCGCATTGGCGATAGAATGTACACCGCCCAGGAAATCTCTGCCATGATCCTTCAAAAAATGAAGAGCACTGCCGAAGATTACCTCGGCACAACCATTACTGAAGCCGTGATCACCGTGCCCGCATACTTCAACGATGCTGAGCGCCAAGCTACGAAAGAAGCTGGGCAGATTGCAGGCTTGGATGTGAAACGCATCATCAACGAGCCCACAGCAGCAGCCTTGGCATATGGCCTCGACAAGAAAAACAAAGACATGAAAATCGCTGTGTACGACCTGGGTGGTGGCACGTTCGATATTTCGGTGCTGGAACTTGGCGATGGTGTGTTTGAAGTGAAGTCAACAAACGGTGATGTGCACCTGGGTGGTGATGATTTTGACATGCGCATAATGAACTGGCTTGCCGATGAATTTAAAGCAGACAAAAATATTGACCTGCGCAAAGACCCGATGGCTTTGCAGCGCCTGAAAGAAGCATCAGAGAAAGCAAAGATTGAACTGTCGAGTTCAACCGAAACCGAAATCAATTTGCCTTATATCACTTCCGTGGATGGAGTGCCCGAACACTTGGTAAAGAAAATTTCGCGCGCCAAGTTCGAGCAGTTGTGTGATGACCTTATCCGCAGAACACTGGAGCCATGCCGCAAGGCCGTGGCCGATTCAGGATATTCGGTTGGCCAGATCGATGAAGTTATTTTAGTGGGAGGTTCTACACGCATACCCCGCATACAGGAAGAAGTAGAAAAATTCTTTGGCAAAAAACCATCCAAAGGGGTGAACCCCGATGAAGTGGTTGCCGTGGGTGCTGCCATACAAGGCGGTGTGTTGACGGGCGAAGTAAAAGATGTGTTGTTGTTGGATGTAACGCCACTATCGCTGGGCATTGAAACGATGGGTGGGGTAATGACCAAGTTGATTGAGTCGAACACCACGATCCCTTCAAAAAAATCAGAAGTGTTCTCTACTGCTTCCGACAATCAACCTTCGGTGGAAATTCACGTGCTGCAAGGCGAGCGCCCCATGGCCCGCGACAATCGCACCATTGGCAGGTTCCATTTAGATGGAATACCTCCGGCACAACGTGGCATGCCCCAAATTGAAGTGATCTTCGATATTGATGCGAACGGTATCCTGCACGTAGCTGCTAAAGATAAAGGCACGGGCAAAGAACAAAAGATACGCATCGAGGCTTCCAGCGGGTTGACGGATGCCGAGATACAGAAAATGAAACAAGAGGCTCAGGCCAATGCCGACTCCGACAAGAAAGAAAAGGAACGCGTTGATAAAATAAACCAGGCCGACTCGCTGATATTCCAAACGGAAAAACAATTGAAGGAATATGGTGATAAACTTTCGGAAGGAAACAAAACCGCGATCAGTGCTGCGCTTGAAAAATTGAAAGAAGCGCACAAGACACAGGATGTTACCAGCATCGACAACGCCATGAATGGATTGAACGCTGTTTGGCAGGCGGCTTCGCAAGAGATGTATCAAGGAGGAGCGCAAGCCGGGGCAAATCCTGGGGCAGGGGCAAATGCCAATTCAAACGCAAATCCAAACCAAGGCACATCGGGAACCACCGGTGGCGATGCACAAGATGTAGAGTATGAAGAAGTAAAGGACAAAAAATAATCAGTACCAGTTAATAAATAACGCTAGCTTAAAACAGGCTTTCCAAAGAATGGGAAAGCCTGTTTTGCTTTATAATCGTTCATCTCTTCAACACCCCATGTGGCTACCATCGCGTTTCCGAAAAGGCATAATCTGCGTTCAACTCTCCTTACAACTGTTCTCTCAAACCATTGCAATTCGAATCGGTCACAACTTTTTGTCTCTGCTCCCTTGTATATTCAAACCACCCTCTATCTTTACAGCCTTCAAAAAATTAAACAATTATGTTGGTAGTAAAATTTGGTGGCACCTCGGTGGGCAAGCCCGAGCGAATGAAAAAAATAGCTACCCTGGTATTGGGCATGCCCGGCAAAAAAATAGTTGTGCTCTCTGCCTTGAGCGGAACGACCAACGCATTGGTGAGGATTGGTGAAAACCTGCTGGCCCAACAACAGGCTGCTGCCACACAGGAAATTGCCGAACTGGAAAAGCACTACCAGCAATTTATAAACGATCTGTATAGTTCGGCACCCTACAAAGCGATTGGTGAAGAAGTTGTGAGCCGCTACTTTAGCTTGATCCGGTTGCTGGCAGCCGGCAACCCCGAAAGCTATCGGGGTGACGGCCGTAGCTATCGCGAGTTGTTGGCGCAGGGCGAACTGATCTCAACAGAATTATTCTATCACCATCTGCAAGAAATAAAAATCAATGTGCGGTTGCTGCCCGCCCTCAACTTCATGTCGATTGATGAAAACAGCGAGCCCGAACTGGAAAAAATAAGAGAGCGCCTGAAACCCATTCTTGAAACAACGGGAAATGCCGACATTCTGGTTACACAAGGGTACATATGCCGCAACCATCGCAATGAAATTGACAACTTAAAACGTGGTGGCAGCGATTATACTGCCTCGCTGATTGGCGCGGCCATACGCGCAGAAGAAATCCAAATATGGACCGACATTGACGGCATGCACAACAATGATCCGCGCATCGTAAAAAAAACCATGCCCATTGCCGAGCTCACGTTTGATGAAGCTTCAGAGCTGGCTTACTTCGGTGCTAAAATTTTACATCCTTCCACCATCGTGCCTGCGCAAAAATTTTCCATTCCCGTAAGGTTGAAGAATACCTTAGATGAAAAAGCACCGGGCACCATCATCAGCGACAAAGGCAGCAGTGGTCAGTTCAAAGCGGTGGCTGCCAAAGATGGCATCACTGCCATCAAAATAAAATCGTCACGCATGTTGCTGGCTTATGGTTTTCTCAGAAAAGTGTTTGAAGTATTTGAGCGATACAAAACCCCTATCGACATGATCTCAACTTCTGAGGTGGCCGTGTCGGTGACCATTGATGACAGCACCCACCTGGCAAAAATATTGCAAGAGCTAAACACACTTGGAACCATTGACGTGGACCACAACCAGACGATCATTTGCATTGTGGGCAATATGATATCAGAAAAAGCGGGCGTTTTAAAAGAAGTCTTTCAGGCACTCGCAGAGGTTCCCATCCGCATGGTTTCGTATGGCGGAAGCCCCAACAACATTTCCATTTTGGTTAGTGCCGATCAAAAGAACAAAGCATTAAATTTATTGAACGAGGGGTTGTTTAAACTTTAGTGATAACTCACACCCTGCATACTAAAATGCAAAACTGAATTTAAGCGGTATAATTTCATTTTATTCGGAAAACACGTAATATCGCATTGCTAAAAACTAAAACCCTATTTTATGAAATGTAAACTACTGCTATTATTGCTTTTCTTGGTGAGTTCGCTCGCCATTGCCCAAACGCGGGATGTGTCAGGCACAGTGTCTGACAAATCGGATGGTTCCCCAATTGCCGGGGCAAACATAACCTTGAAGGGCACCTCTATCGGTACGGCAACAGATGCCGATGGTAAATTCTCTTTAAAGGTTGCGTCCGATGCCAACACGCTGATCATTTCCTTCATTGGTTACGAAACCCAGGAAGTAAACATCAGTGGCCTTAGTACTGTAGCCATTAGCCTCGGTGCAGGATCCAACCAACTGGAAGAAGTAGTTGTCTCTGTGGGCCGCGGCTCACAGCGTACTATTACCGACACGCCTCTCCCTATTGATAACTTAACAGTGGCTGATCTTAAAACATCTGGCCAAGTATCCTTTGACAAGGCACTACAATACAGAGTTCCCTCTTTTAACACAGTAAATACTCCTGTTAATGATGCTACTTCATTATTCGATCCTTACGAAATAAGAAATCTTGGACCCAGCCGCACGTTGATCTTGATCAATGGAAAACGTAAAAATCTTACTTCGTTGGTTTATACTCAAACTGGCCCTGGCCGCGGTGAAACGGGTGCTGACTTATCCGCGATTCCTACCGATGCCATAAAAAATGTTGAAATTCTTCGGGACGGTGCATCCGCTCAATACGGATCAGATGCTATTGCCGGTGTGATGAACATTATACTGAAAGACCATTACGATGCTACGTCTGTTTCATTAACTACTGGTTCAACGCTCAATTACGGAGGATTTCAATATGGCCTCAATTATAATAGTGGAGCAAATTTTGGCAAGAAGGGCTTCATCAATTACCACATGTCGTTTAACAGGCAAGAGGCAGCCATAAGAAAAGATAAAATTGATGCCTTGAGTGATGCCCGTGACCTGACCGATGGTGTGGCTGTTGCGATTGCGCAGGTTCAAAAATATTTGCAAAAATATCCTGATGGAAATAATAAAAACGGAACCCCTGATAATACATCCGCCAAATTCTTAATTAATGGATCAGTACCCGTTGGCGAAAATTCTGAGATCTATTTCAATTCAGCCTATGTGTATAGAAAGACGATTAGTAATGCTAATTATCGTCAACCTTATTGGAGAGTTGACCACGGTTTGTTGCATACACAGGACAACAGTCAGCCTGACTATACGACTGATAGCTATGGAGGAGGCGTACAGCCTGAATTTGTAATCGACAAAGCCGCTGGCCTCTATAAGGGATATATCGGCTATCAGCCATCCTTTGAAGGGGATTTGTCTGATTACAATGGAACCCTTGGTTTCCGGTCTCAAGATATTGGTGGATGGAAACAAGACATGAGCCTAACGGTAGGTGGAAACAAAATGCTGTTTACGGTGGACAATACGGTGAACCGGTCATTAAGGGCCAATAGCCCTGTGTCATTCAAGCCAGGTGGTTTTGCTTTTAACCACATAGTGGGCAATATGGATTTTTCGAAATCAGTTCGGGACAATTTCTTTGTTGCATTTGGTTCAGAGTTCAGGTCTGAGTCATGGGAACTGATTGCGGGTGATACGGCTTCTTACTCCGGAGATGGTGCCAATTCTTTTCCTGGATTTCAAC
>JANOQB010000598.1:0-4972 GCA_031422215.1 Cytophagales bacterium
ATTGGGACAATGTTTCCGAGCGGTTTAGCAAAGCAGTTAAAATTTAAAATTCCCCAATCCGAAAACGAAACCGTATGCATCGGGCGGGGTCAATTTTTTTTTGGGTTTCGAATTGGCTTTAGACCAATTGTCAATTCACAACCGGCTGCGTTTTCACCATCACCACTTCAATGCCTTTCTCTTTCGCCATCGAGTTAATGCGATCAGCGTTTTTATCTATGGTGCTCCGTAGTTTTATCAATTCATCGTCCACCATTTTGGTGAGCAACTGGCGCACTTCCTCGCCTTGCTTGGTGGGAGCAAAATCGCCTTGCGCCTGCTCGTTCATCAGGTGCGCGAGGCGGTTGTTCATTTTTATTCCGTAATTGAGCGGGTCTTGCACACTTTGGTTTTTTGTCTGATGGATGTTGTTTTCATGGGCTGTCAGCTCTTCTTCAAATTTCTTTACTGCCTCGGCCAATTCTTTGTATTGTGCCTCACTGCCCATTTTTGTTTTCAGAAAGGTAAGGTCTGCTTTTATTTTCCGTATGTCTATCACACCTTGATTGGCTTCGCTCACTTTGTCGCGCACCTTTACCAGAAATTCAAATTGTGATTGCAGTTCTTCGGTGGTTGTGTTAATGCGTGGGTCTTTCAAAATTTCAAACTCTTGTTCCGTTGCGGTGCCATTAAATGTAAGGCGCACTTTGTATTTGCCGGGCACAGCTTTGGGGCCGTTGTTTGGCGATCCATAAAAAACCATTCCCGGAAATGTTTTATATCCCGGATGGCGCATGTCCCACACAAAACGGTTGCCGCCCGCTTTTACGGTGAGCTGATTTTGTCCAGTTGATTTATTGCCAAACGATTTTATAATGGCTCCATTCATTTCCAATATTTCCAATTTCACTTCTGCTTTCTCATCAACAGCTTTGATATAGAAGTGCACCATCACGCCACCGGGATGGTTCTCTCCTTCGAGTTTACGGTTTACACTGCGCCCCCCGCCACTGCCTGGCATACGGTAGCTGGGCATGGGTTTGAACAACACCGTTTCGCCCGATGCCATTTCGCTTTTCAGTTGATGGAGTGGAGTGAGATCATCGATCATCCAAAAGCTTCTGCCGTGCGTGGCCGCGATCAGGTTGTCGTTCTTCACCGCAAGGTCGGCAATGGGCACGGGCGGCAAGTTGAGTTGCAACTTCGACCAACCCGCTCCATCATCAAAGGATATCCACATTCCTTTTTCTGTTCCGGCATATAACAAGCCTTGCCTTTTGGGATCAGCACGAACTGTGCGCACAAATTCTTCCGAGGGGATTCCCGTGGTGATCAACGTCCAGGTTTTTCCATAATCAGAAGTTCTATAGATGTAAGGAGTGTAGTCGCCAAACTTATAAGAAGTGGCCACGGCATACGCCCCGCCTTTCACAAAGGGGTTCACATCAAGGCTGTTCCACATATTATATTTTGGAGACATGGAAGGTGTCACGTTCTTCCAGTTCTTACCGCCATCGACAGTTACATGGATGAGGCCATCGTCAGAGCCAGTCCATATCTCATCTTTTGTATAAGGCGATTCGGCAATCACAAAAATGTTTGCATAATATTCTGCGCCTGTGTTGTCCTGGGTGATCGGCCCACCAGACGATTTTATAGTTTCAGGTTCACCGCGCGTCAAGTCGGGGCTGATCACATCCCACTGTTGGCCACCGTTGTGTGTTACGTGCAAAAAATTAGAGCCTGCATATAACCTCTTTTGATCGTGGTGACTAAACACCAACGGATAATTCCAATTGAAACGATACTTCATTACCTCCACGCCCGAGCCGGCAGGAAGATCGGGCCACACATTGGTGCTCCGCTCCTGTCCGTTGTCAAGGTTTTGCATGCTCATGTAGCCCTTGTAATCACTGCCATAAATTATATTGGGATTGGTTGGGTCGGGTGCCAGGTGGGCACTCTCGCCTATGGCCAATGCCGTCCAATCTTTTTCTGTAATGCTGTTGCTATTGGTGCGATGAGGTATGCGCACACTGGTGTTGTCTTGCTGCGCACCGAGAATGTTGTAGGGAAAAGAGTTATCGGTGGTGACGCGATAGAACTGTGCAGTTGGTTGATTGTGGTAGGTGGTCCAGTTCTCTCCTCCATCGTTGCTCACCTGCGCGCCTCCGTCATCGGCCATTACCATGCGTTGGTTATTGTCGGGATCGATCCACAAATCGTGATGATCTCCGTGCGGTGCATTTTTTAATTCAAATGTTTTGCCTCCATCTTTTGATACTCCATAACTTACGTTGAGCACAAACACTTTGTCTTCGTTTTGTGTGTCGGCATAGATGCGGCAATAGTACCATGCCCTTTGCAGCAAAGCCCTGTCCTGGTTTATGCGCGACCAGGTTTTACCGGCATCGTCCGAACGATAGACTCCGGGTGCTTCGGTGTTTTCGATGATGGCCCACACACGATCAGTGTTAACAGGCGACACAGTCACTCCAATAATTCCGTTCATACCTTTAGGCGCAGGCATACCGGGCTTATCAGAAAGATTTTCCCATGTATCGCCACCGTCCGAACTTTTCCAAAGTTTTGAATCGGGCCCGCCACTGTCCATGCGATAGCCGTTGCGCTTCATGTTCCAGGTGGTTGCATAAATAATGCGTGGGTTGCCCGGATCAAAAATCAGATCTCCCGCCCCAGCGGTTTCGTTGATGTACAAAATTTTCTTCCAGGTTTGGCCGCCATCGGTGCTGCGAAACACACCGCGCATTTCATTGGGCTTCCATAAGTTTCCCAATGCCGCAACATACACCACATCAGCATTTTTTGGATGGATGAGTATGCGAGAAATATGTTTTGAATCGCGAAGCCCAATATGTTTCCAACTCTTGCCTGCATCGGTGGATTTCCAAACGCCCCATCCACTCGACACATTGTTGCGCAAAGTTTGTTCGCCTTCGCCTGCATAGATCACGTTGGGGTCACTCTCGGCCACAGCCACAGCTCCAATTGTGCCGCCAAAATAATTGTCGGTAATGCCTTGCCAGGTTTGGCCTGCATCGGTTGTTTTCCACACACCTCCGCCCACCGTGCCGAAATAATATACGTTAGGATTGCCGCGCACACCCGCTGCCGTACTCGATCGGCCTCCCCGAAAGGGCCCTACTTCGCGCCACCGGATGCCAGCGTAGAGTGCTTGGTCGTATGTGACGGTGGAAGAAGCCGGTGATGTGTTTTTCTTTTGTGCCAGCACTACCGTGAGGGAAAAAAGAAAAACGGAAACGAGGAGAATTTTTTTCATAAGGTTTTCGGTTGGTGAAATGAGTTACCTGCAACATCAATTTATCAACTGGAGTTACGCAAAGGTTTAAAATCTGATTTGAATCGAGTCGTCAAGGGGCTGACTAAGAAGTCCAGATCGCTCGGTGTGTTATGCCCGGGCTTTGACCCGGCATCCCAATTATGAGCGCAAAATGGAGATCGCGGCTCAAAGGCCGCGATGACAGACGGACTTTTTAGTCACTCCCAGACGACTATTACCTGTGTAGCATCAATTATTTATAATCACCTCCTTCGTATCTGTAATCACAGCAGGCAAATTTTTGTCTTTGAACAGGCGGTTGTAATTATTGATATCCTTTTGAATGATCTCATTCATTTGCTGTTTGTATTTTGTCCAGTCGGCTTCCACATCGCGGGCGCGGTCCTGTGCCCCTTTGGTGAGGCGCGGATCGTGCGTGTCGGCCACTCCGCGCAGGTGAAGAAATTCGGAATTCAACTTATTGGGGAAGTTGATCACATCCTGAAAATTTTTGCTGCGAGGTTCGATCAGGTTGCCTTCCCACTTTTCAATTTTCTTGATCAACTCTTTGCCCGTGTTCACAATCTCTTTTGCATCGGGTTGGTCTTTGAGCGATTCATTCAAAGTTTCAACCTGCTTTTTCACCTGGCGCATTTTGTTCACCGATTTTTGAAGTTCATCAAAACCATCACCGGCTCGCTTTAAAAATTCCTGTTGCGCTGCCCAGTCAGCAGCTGTAACATTTACTTTCGGATCAACAATTATCTCCAACTCTGTTTCAGAAGTTTGGCCTTTGTGTGTGATGCGCGCTTTGTATTTGCCGGGTGCCACACGATGCCCCGTGTAGTCGCCCATCACAAACACACCTTGCACTCCGGTGAGTTGCTCGGTGCGAAAATCCCAGGCAAAGCGGTTGATGCCCGCTTCGGCAGGAATGGTTTGCTTGGCAGGCGGGCCTCCTGGCCAGGGCTTAAAATTTTCATCCTTCTTGTTGGTGTAAGAGCGGATTGTTTTTCCGCTCATGTCCAAAATATCAAGCGTAACTTTTAGGGTGTCAGCTTTTTCTTGCAGGTAATAATCCAGCAACACCCCGTTGGCGGGATTGCGGCCAAGGCCCGGAATGTCACCGAGGTATTCAGGAATAGAGACAGACGATAGGCGATAGGTAGGTTTGGGCGCAAAAATTTTCAATGCGGCATCCAGATTTCCTTTGGATTGTTGAATGGCACCGAGATCGTCCAATATCCAAAACGCGCGGCCTGCAGTGGCAGCCACTAAGTCGTTGTCGCGGATGGCCAAATCAGTAACAGGCACGATGGGGAGGTTCAACTGAAATTTGCCAAAGGAATTTCCACCGTTTACCGAAATATAAAATCCCCGTTCCGCGCCAGCGTAAAGTAAGTCTTTTACTTTTTTGTCTTCGCGTATCACTTTTATAAAATCATCGGCTTCCACACCCGTTCCAATTTTTGTCCAGGTCTTTCCATAATCAGCCGACTTGTAGGTCATGTTGCTGTAATCGTTAAACTTATAGCGCGATGCAGAAATATAAACCGTGGCCTTATCGTGTGGCGATACTTCGATGGAGTGTATCATGCCTTCCATTAATCCTACAGGCGTTATGTTGCTCCAATTTTTTCCTCCGTCTTTGGTAAGGTGCACCAGCCCACAATCACTGCCGGTATAGATCAC
>JANOQB010000599.1:0-4706 GCA_031422215.1 Cytophagales bacterium
AGCCGAAAGGCCACAACCCCTCAAAGCACCAAGATCGTTAATATCATCACCAATATAAGCTACCTGCTTCTTCTTTAGCTTATGGAACTTCACTAATTTTTCGAATACAGATTGCTTGTCCATAATACCCTGATGGCAAAAATCGAGTTTCAATTCGGCAGCGCGATTGCTGACCACCACCGACTCGCGGCCCGTGATAATGCCCACCAGAATGCCGGCCTTTTTAAGATGGCTGATGATATATCCATCTTTTACATTGAATTGCTTGCTCTCCTTCCCTGCGCTGTCATAAATTATTTTGCCATCGGTGAGCACACCATCCACATCAAAAAAAATGGCCTTTATCTGCGCTGCTTTTTTTATTTGCTCTTTGGAATATTTACTCAACACTTCTTTTACAGACATTTGCTTCTGAATCTAATAAATAATCCCGAAAATTAAGGAAAATATCCCTCACACTATGCACTACGTTAAGGTTAGTCTCTCTGCCCTCATCACCGTTGGGTTGGTTTTTTTTCTCAACAACAACTGGAACTTCGGGTCGCCCATTCCGGCCCTTGGCAAATTCATTGACCCCTTTCATGGCGTATGGCAAAACGCTGAAACCAAAGAACAAACTGATCAGGAGTTGAAACTGACGGGATTAAAAGATGAGGTAACGGTGCTGTATGATAGCCTGATGATACCGCACATCTACGCCAAAGACAACGAAGACCTTTTTTTGGCGCAGGGATATTTAACAGCCAAACACCGGCTGTGGCAGATGGAATTTCAAACCCATGCAGCTGCAGGCAGGCTTACCGAAATTGTGGGAGCAGCCGCATTGGATTTCGACCGCAGGCAACGGAGGCTGGGGATGGTATATGCTGCACAGCAAGCGTTGAAGTCGGGAGAAAGCAACCCACAAGCATTGGCCATGATACAAAGCTATTGCGATGGCATCAATCAGTACATCGAGACATTAGATGACGATGACCTGCCCATCGAGTACAAATTGTTGAATTACAAACCGGAGCCGTGGACCAATTTGAAATTTGGCCTGTTGCTGAAATACATGGCCAAGACCCTGAACATTGGCGACAAAGATTTGGAAATGACCAACGCACTAAAACTTTTCGGCAAAGACATGGTGGATGTGCTGTATCCCGACAATGAAAACCCTGGCGACCCCATTGTTGACAATGCCGGCAACTGGAAATTTGATCCTATAAAATTAGATACTTTGCCACTGGCTTTGCCCAATGAGTTGGTTACAATCAAACCTTTTGAAAAGCCATCGAAAGATGTGGGCAGCAACAACTGGGCAGTGGCCGGATCGAAAACCCAAACTGGCTCGCCCATACTGTGCAACGACCCTCACCTTACACTCAACCTTCCATCCATCTGGTACATTGTGCATTTGCAATCGCCCGATGTAAATGTGATGGGAGCCTCGCTGCCCGGAGTGCCCTCGGTGATCAGTGGCTTCAACGATTCCATAGCTTGGGGAGTGACCAATGCACAACGCGATCTGGTGGACTGGTACAAGATCCAATTCAAAGACGAAACAAAAAACCAATACCTGAGCGATGGCAACTGGAAGCCTTCAACAAAAGTGATTGAGAGGTTTGCCATCAAAGGCGGAGATACTTTTTATGATACCGTAACCTACACGCATCATGGCCCAGTGGTCTTTGACAAAAATTTTCATGGCGATGATGTTTTGAGCGACTATGCTTTCCGGTGGATTGCGCACGACCCATCGGAAGAAGTGCTTACCTTTTACAAATTGAACAGGGCGAAAAATCATACTGATTACCTGGAAGCGCTTGATCACTACTCCTCACCCGCACAGAATTTTGTTTTTGCTTCCACCCAGGGTGACATCGCCATGCGCATTCAGGGGAAATTTCCCGTAAGGAGAAAAGAAGAAGGAAAATATTTGTTGGATGGCACCAAGACCTCCAACGAATGGAATGCCTTTATCCCCAACGAACAAAATGCGATGTATAAAAACCCCGCCCGTGGTTTTGTTAGTTCGGCCAACCAATATCCTGCTGATAACACATATCCGTATTATATCACGTCCACCAGCTTTGAGGCATATCGCAACCGAAGGGTAAACAAATTGCTGTCGGAGATGAGTGACATAACGCCACGCGACATGATGGAGATGCAGTTTGACACTTACAACCTGAAAGCGCAAGAGAGCCTTCCGTCATTTTTAAATTTGTTGGATACCACCTCGCTCACTGAACCTCAGCGGAAAGCTTATAGCATCTTAAAAAATTGGGACTATGAAAATGATATAAACTCGTTGGGCGCATCGTATTACGAAGCCTGGTGGGACGCACTCTTTCCGATGATCTGGGACGAGATAAAAAACTCAACGGTGGCTTTGGAAAACCCGACCGCCTACACAACCATAAAGTTGATAAAAGAAAAACCAGATCTCACTTTCTTTGACATGGTGGAAACACCCGAAAAGGAAACAGCCAAAGAAGTGGTACGGATAGCCTTCGCACGGGGAATAGAAAAAATTGAAGAATGGAAATCGGAAAAAGGAAAAGAACCACGGTGGGCCGATTTTAAAGACACCTTTGTTGGCCACTTGCTGCAGGGTTTGCCTGCCTTCAGCTACCACGTAGAGCATGGCGGCAATCACGATATCATCAATGCATCGTCACGCACACATGGGCCAAGTTGGCGTATGGTGGTAAGTTTAGAGAAACCAAACGTGAAGGCGTGGGGTGTATATCCTGGCGGGCAATCGGGCAACCCGGGCAGTCCGTTTTACAATAACCTGTTGAACACCTGGACAAAGGGAGAACACTTTGCACTTCAGTTTCCATCGCAACCCGATCAAATGAAATCTGTTTTTACAACCATCAAACTAAAACCCGCAACGAAATGAAATTCATTATTCACGTAGCTGCCACGATGGCCATCGCTGCAGTTCTCCAATCATGGTTGCCCTGGTGGACAATGGCCATTGGTGCTTTTGGCGTTGCTTATTTTATGAGCAACAAAGGCTTGGCTTCATTTGCCGCAGGTTTTCTTGGGGTAGGGCTACTTTGGCTTGGTCTGGCTTTTTACATTGATGTTGCCACCCATTCCATTCTCACCGAAAAAATTAACCGGCTCTTGCCAATAAATTCTTTTGCGCTTATCCTTTTGATTGGCGGTTTGGTGGGTGGATTTTCTTCGTTAACAGGTTCGCTTCTAAGGGCTAAGTAGGTATAAGCGTCCGACACTTTTGAGGTGTCTGACACCTGTGCGAAGCCCTGAAGGAATTTGAAGTACGAATGCTGAATGATGATTTCTGAATTTTGAAGTTGTGCTGTTCATTGGATCAAAATTTCATCCCTAACATCCTTTAAACATGGAAAGAGACTTTAGCCGGGCAGAATTTTCAAACTGAATTAAAACAATCAAAACAAATTGGGGCAATACACAGGTTGCGCTTATATTTGCACTCCTTTAAGAAAAAACACATTACTTTGTAGCGGTTCTTGAAAGGTTTATATACTGGAGAGGTGGGTGAGAGGCTTAAACCAACAGTTTGCTAAACTGTCGTACGGGTTAAACTGTACCGGGGGTTCGAATCCCCCCCCCTCCGCTCCTTTCCAAATTAGTTGGTCTCGTAGCTCAGTTGGATAGAGCAACTGCCTTCTAAGCAGTAGGTCGCTGGTTCGAATCCAGCCGGGATCACTTTTAAATTATTATAAAAGTCCAAATCAAATTTGATTTGGACTTTTTTTTTATGGTTTCTGAATGTGGTAGTGAATAATGGTTTCTGCAAAATAATAAACAAGCCGTGGCCAATACTGCACCCCACCAAATAACTTTTATTCCATGATCACAAACCTTTTAACATTGGTCTTCAACCCGCTTTTGTTAACAATGAAATAAAGGCCGGGCATCATTTCATTAGTGTTAACATCCTGGCTGCCTTGCAATGTTAATTTCGTTACCAGCTGACCGGTAGCACTCATTATGGTGATCTCAGAAATCTTTTCGGCAGGACCCTCGATATGCAACACCTCTCCCCTTCTCACAGGCACTGGAAATACCTCTAATTCCTTGGCCTCCAAAGATTCAGTAGTTTCATCTGTTTCTGTTGAACCCCCCAATCGCGCAGCTGCTGTTGATACGGCAACATTAAACTTGTCGGTGATACACCCTGCGCCATCGGTGCATGTATAGGTAGTATTGGCAGCAGGGCTTACGGTTATGCTCCTTGTGGTTGCCCCGTTCGACCAACTATATAAACCTTTCCATGACGCTGTTAATATAGTGGATTGACCTGCATTGATGGCGACTGCATTTGTTTTCCCAACATCTTTCATAATGGTAAACTGATCACCAATCACACCGTTGTTTCTAATAAATTTAGCATCTAACCGGTTGTCTTCTACTTCAAAATAAAACATACCTCCTGCCGCCAATGAAAATGGCATAGCATTGTGGGGATAATTGGCCTGGACCGCAGCCACTGCACCCGATGATCCGGAAACAACATATACAGTTCCATGATTTTTTTTGCCGCTGGGCGTCTGATAAGCGCAAGAATTTGAACTGCCATTATATTTTCCACTCGAACCGTTCACAGCGTGGTTGGCCACATTGAATGAAGCTTCATTTGAGTAGTAGCCTTTTAGCAGGTACGATCTTTCATAATCGTGGCTGTGCCCGGTGAGGATGTGGGCGTGCCAGTTGTTCAGCGC
>JANOQB010000600.1:0-11072 GCA_031422215.1 Cytophagales bacterium
TGGGTACACAATTTTTGACAGCCTCATTCTTGCATCTGCCTTAGATGCGGGTTGTCGCACAGTTTACACCGAAGACCTCCAGCATGGTCAACTCATCAACGGAAATCTCAAAATAGTAAACCCATTCATAGGGTAATATCTTGTTTATTAGTTAACACCCAACCCCTCACCACCATCCTAAACTCATTTAATATCATGGCCGTGGCACCCCACACCACCTCACCTTCAATTTCAAAGTGAGGGGCCATAAGAGGGAATATCTTGGCTGTTATTATTTCTTTGGTCTTCACCGCATCGGGCAAAATCAAATCACTGAGCGATCCATGAATTATTTTCTCCACTTCTTTTGGATCTGGATTGAACTTCCCCCCTGCTTTCATATAACCCACTACGGGCGTGACCATAAAATTACTTGGGATCACAAAAAATTCCGAGAGAGTTCCGATCACCTCTATGGACGAACGCACCACCCCAATTTCTTCTTCTGTCTCCCGCAAGGCCGTGTCGATCATCGATTCTCCAAGTTCTGATTTTCCTCCTGGCAAACTGATCTGGCCTCCATGTGTGCCAAGGTAATCGGGGCGTTTGGTCAACGGAAATTTTATGGTGCCACCTTCCTCATAAAGTAAAATCATGACCCCTCCAGGCTTGGGAGCTGTTGCGTGATCAAACCGGGGCTTGATCAAACCAATGGGCACAGCGCGCAAAGGCTCATGGGCCAATGATCCCGGCAATGGTTGTTTTAATTTTTCGGAGAGATGTTGGTAATCCAAAATCATGCGCTTATTGACTCTTCATGGATTTGCATAATTTCTTTTGTGCATCGGTAACCATTTGGTCGCCCTGCTCTTCCGACTTGTTAAATGAAATGCAGGCCACACCTTTGTTGCCATTGCCCAAGTATGCCATGCCGAGATAAAAATAAATCTTATCAACAAAAGGGTCCATGTCCAATGCCTTCTTCAGCAAACGTTCTGCGTTGGCGAAGTCTTTCTTCACTAAAAAAAATATGCCTTTGTTGCGATAGGCCCACGCATTGTATGGATCGATGCCTATGCTTTCGTTTATATCGGCTTCGGCTTTTTCGAGTTCGTTCATGCTCAAATAAATGAAGCCCCGGTTGTTAAGAAAATACGGTTGCTGAGGGGAAAGCTCCAATGCTTTGTTTACCCATTCCATCGCCTTTCCGAAATTGGCTCTCTCTATTTCAATCAAGGCCAATGTGTTGTAGATGTTGGGCTCATCCGGTTTCAGTATCATCGCACTCTCCAGTTCCATTCTCGCTTGATCAAAGCTTTTACTATAAAATTGAACAATGGCATGGTTCACTTTAAAATCAATGCTGCTTGGTTCGATGGCTATTGCTTTTTCAAATGCTTGCAACGCCTTGGGAAATTCGCGCATCTTGGTAAAGACCAATCCTTTCGTAAAGAAGAGCAGGGCGGTATCGGGTTTTAGTTTGCCCGCTTTTTCCAAATCCTCCAAAGCGTTGTAATATTCTTTCAATTCGTAGCTGGTGTTGGCATGGTTGAATAGTGCATTGATAAAATCGGGTTTGCAGGCAATGGCCTTTTCATAATTCTCGTGTGCCCGATCAAATCTCTTTTGTTCATAATAAACAGTGCCAAGGTTGTTCCAAGCATCGGCATAGCAGGCATCCACTTTAAGTGCTTCACCATAATAATAGCTGGCTTGCTCATAGTTTCTTTCTTTGAGGGCTACGTTTCCTTTCAATAAAAATTTTTGCAACCGAGCTTCCTTCGAATCTGCGCAAGCAACCAACAACAAAAGCAACATCCACTTTTTCATATCAAATCCCTTTTACTTTAAAACACAACCAAGCCTGCATTGTTAATGAATACTTTAAACCCACAACTAAATCTAACCCTTAAAGATAGCGCAATGGATTTTATCAAGTGCGACTGTTTAACCCAACTTGCCGATCAGGTCATATTTTATGTTTAACAATCGTTAGCATTTTCTTTTAGCATTTAATATTTTGATTAGTTAAAAGTTCTGTTTTCCTTTGGGGCATCATTATGAAAAACACGAGAAACAATCACGGCCACCATCATGCACATAGCTTGTGTGGCTTGTCTTTGTTTTAATTGATTTATAAAATTATTAAAAAAGGCTTGCCAACAACTGGTGAGCCTTTTTGTTTTTAATGAAATAACTATGAATACTGTTTTAAGAATTGCCGTTCAGAAATCCGGAAGGTTGCAGGAGGAGTCATTGAAGCTATTAAAAGAAAGTGGCTTGAATTTCAGCAATGGCAAAGACCAATTAAAAACACAGGCCACCAATTTTCCGGTAGAGCTATTGTTTCTGCGCGATGACGACATACCACAATATGTGGAAGACAAAGTAGCCGATGCGGGCATTGTGGGCGAAAATGTGATGGTTGAGAAGCACAAGAACAATGAACTGATAAAGCGTTTGGATTTTGCCAAGTGCAGGTTGTCGATTGCCATCCCTCGCTCTGAAACTTATCAGGGCATTGCTTCGATGGCCGGAAAAAATATCGCCACCTCCTACCCTACCATTGTAAAGAAATTTCTTGCCAGCAACCATATCGAGGCAGGCATACACGAGATCAGCGGTTCGGTTGAGATTGCACCCGGCATTGGGCTGGCCGATGCCATCTGCGATATTGTGAGCACAGGCAGCACGTTGCTGAGCAATGGATTGAAAGAAGTGGAAGTGGTGATGAAATCCGAAGCGGTGCTGATAGCCACCCCCAACCTGGCGAGCGAAAAGAAAAAAATATTGGATCAACTGCTCTTTCGTATCCAGGCGGTGCAGTCGGCAAAAAACAGCAAATACATTTTGTTGAATTGTCCGGATGAATCCATTGAAAAAATCACCAACGTTATACCAGGCATGAAGAGCCCCACCATTATGCCCTTGCGAAGGCAGGGTTGGTCGTCACTCCATTCGGTGGTTAACGAAAATGATTTTTGGGAAAAAATAGATATGTTAAAATCGTTTGGTGCCGAAGGGATATTGGTGATACCAATAGAAAAAATGATTTCATAACACCATGAAGATCATCAACAACCCCGATCGCGCTCAATGGCCTCAACTTTGCCAAAGACCGCAACTTGAATTGGAATTTTTGGAAAGCGCTGTGAAGAACGTGCTGGTACGCGTTCGCAAATCCGGTGATGCCGCACTGAAAGAATTTACGTTGCAATTTGATAAAGTAAGTTTGGACAACATCGCTGTAACGGAAACTGAAATTGATGCTGCCGTCAACTCGCTATCATCGTCATTAAAAGCAGCCATACTTTCGGCAGCCAAAAACATCGAGACATTTCATGCCGCTCAAAAGCGACCGATATCATTTATCGAAACCATGCCGGGCGTAACATGCTGGCGAAAAGAGACTGCGGTGCAAAAAGTTGGCATATATATCCCCGGTGGCTCTGCCCCTCTTTTCTCCACGGTATTGATGTTGGGTGTGCCCGCAAGGCTGGCGGGTTGCAATGAAGTTGTGCTTTGCACTCCACCCGAAAAAGAAGGAAAAATAAATCCTGCCATTTTGTTTGCAGCACACCACACGGGAATAAAAAAAATATTTAAAGTTGGCGGTGCACAAGCCATCGCTGCCATGGCCTACGGAACAGAGACGATACCAAGCGTAAGTAAAATATTCGGACCGGGAAACCAATACGTGACCAAAGCGAAGCAGTTGGTAAGTCAGGAAGGCATTGCCATTGATATGCCGGCCGGGCCTTCGGAAGTTTTTGTGATTGCGGATAGCGTGGCTGACCCATCTTATCTGGCGGCTGATCTCTTGTCGCAAGCGGAGCATGGTGCTGACAGCCAGGTGATATTGGCAACCACTAACAGCGAGTTGGTTCCGTTGGTGTTGAAAGAAATTGAAAATCAGATTTCCAGGCTGCCAAGAAAGGAAATCGCTCGCGAAGCATTGGCAAACAGCCTGGCATTAATATTCGAATCGAAAAAAGATTTGATGGATTTTACCAATGAGTTTGCACCGGAACACTTGATCATAAACACTTCCGACTGCGATCAATTGGTTGAAATGGTATTCAATGCGGGTTCCATTTTTCTGGGGCCCTACACACCCGAAGCGGCCGGTGACTATGCATCGGGAACAAACCATACTTTGCCAACCAATGGGTTTGCCAAAGCGTTTGGGGGAGTTTCGTTGGAGAGCTTTATGAAATGTATCACCATACAAAAAATCACAAAGCAAGGACTTGAAACACTTGGCCCCATAGTGGAAGTGATGGCAGAAGCTGAACAATTGCAAGGCCATGCCGAAGCCGTGAGGGTAAGAAGAAAGTAAAAATTATGTTTGAACTCGAAACGTTGATCCGAAAAAATGTATTGAAGCTGAAACCCTATTCATCGGCACGCGATGAATTTCAGGGCAACGCCTCTATATTTTTGGATGCCAACGAAAATCCTTATCCATCGAATTATAACCGCTACCCCGATCCTCACCAGATCAAATTGAAAGAAAAAATTTCTTCCATAAAAAATATTCCTGTCAACCAGATTTTTCTTGGCAACGGCAGTGATGAACCAATTGATTTGCTGATCCGCGCTTTCTGCGAACCCGGCTTTGACAACGTGCTGATTCCTCAGCCTACGTATGGAATGTACACCGTGAGTGCCGAAATCAACAATGTTGAAATCAAAACGATAAAACTTACCAATGATTTTGACATTGACACCGACTCACTGCACGATGCCTGGGATGAACACACCAAATTGATATTTCTGTGCAGCCCCAATAACCCCTCTGGAAATTTATTGAGTCCTGAAAAAATAAAATATGTGCTCACCCATTTTCATGGACTCGTTATCGTGGATGAGGCCTATATTGACTTTGCAAACTATCCTGGATTTGTGCCATTGTTAAAAACGTATCCCAACTTGGTTGTTTTGCAAACCTTGTCGAAAGCATGGGGCCTGGCCGCCATCAGGTTGGGGATGTGTTTTGCCAGTGCGGAAATCATTGCCGTGCTGAACAAGATCAAGCCGCCTTACAACATCAGTATTGTAACCCAACAAATTGCCTTGGAGGAATTGCATTTTGAGGTAAGGAAGAACCGATGGGTGAGTGAGCTTACTGCTGAAAGGGAGAAGTTAAAGGAGGCTTTGACAAAGATCAAATCCGTTCAACAGGTCTTTCCATCCAATGCCAACTTTCTTTTGGTAAAAGTTACAAACGCAAAAAATGTTTATGCGGCATTGGTAAAAAAGGGGATCATCGTGCGCGACCGATCGAATGTAATCTTGTGCAACGATTGCCTGCGCATAACTGTTGGGACACCAACCGAAAATCAAGTGCTGTTGAAGGAATTATTACAACCATGAAAAAAGTATTGTTTATCGATCGGGATGGCACGCTCATCCTCGAGCCAGTGGAGGATCCACAAATAGATAGTTTGGATGAATTGAAATTTATTCCAGGGGTTTTTACTTGGCTTGGAAAAATTGCACTCGAAACCGAGTATGAATTGGTGATGGTTACAAACCAGGATGGTTTAGGCACACCAAGTTTTCCTGAAAATACTTTTTGGCCGGTTCAAAAGATGGTGATGAGCACACTGGAAGGTGAAGGAATCCATTTCAAAGAAATTCATATTGACAGGAGCTTGCCGCATGAAAACAAGAATACCCGCAAGCCGGGCATCGGTATGCTCGGCCAGTATTTTACAGAGGAGTATGACCTTAAAAATTCAATCGTCATTGGCGATCGTATCACCGATATCGAGTTGGCAAAAAACTTAGGTGCCACCGGAATTTTATTAAACGATGGAAGCCTTGCAGGTAAGCTTGCCGACAAGAAACTTGATTCCGTTTGCAGACTGATAACAACCCAGTGGAAAGAAATCTATGAGGCTGTCCTTCCCGCAAGAGCGGCCAGTGTGCAACGAACAACCAAAGAGACCGATATTTTTGTTTATGTGAAGTTGAATGGAACAGGAAAATCAAACATACAAACTGGAATTGGTTTTTACGATCATATGCTGGAACAAGTGGCGCGCCACGGATTGATTGACCTTGAGATAAAAGTGAAAGGCGACCTGCACATTGACGAGCACCATACCATTGAAGATACAGCCCTTGCGCTGGGCGATGCCTTCCATAAAGCACTGGGCGACAAGCGAGGTATTGAACGCTACGGGTTTTGTTTACCGATGGACGATTGTCTGGCGCAAACGGCTATTGATTTTGGTGGAAGGCCGTGGCTTGTGTGGCAAGCTGAGTTTAAGCGTGAAAAAATTGGAGAGATGCCCACCGAAATGTTTTTTCATTTTTTTAAATCATTTTCCGATGCGGCCAAATGCAACTTGAACATAAAAGCCGAA
Source organism: Cytophagales bacterium (assembly GCA_031422215.1). Lineage (GTDB taxonomy): Bacteria > Bacteroidota > Bacteroidia > Cytophagales > Cyclobacteriaceae > ELB16-189. The sequence continues at coordinate 6,354 of JANOQB010000600.1, forward strand.
GGTGAGAATGAGCACCACAAGATCGAAGCTATCTTCAAGTCATTTGCAAAGGCAATAAAAATGGCGGTGAGGAAAGACCCCTTCAGTGATCAATTGCCGAGTACGAAGGGAACACTTTGAGATGTGAGATGTGAGATTTTGAATTTGAACTTGAAGTTCTTTTAAAACTAAATATTATTTAACTGATGTTACGCAGGAAACGGGTCTCAACATATTTACTTTGTGAAACTTCGTGTCTTGGTGCCTTTGTGGCTCAATTTTCATACTCCTCACTTTGCCACGAAGACCCTAAGTCACAAAGAAAGCACGAAGTGCGTAACTTCAGTTATTTAATACTCGCTTCCGAATTCATTCTAAAATCTAAAATCCTAATTCTCAAATCTCATATCCCAAACCAAGTATGATTGCCGTGATAAAATATAATGCAGGAAACATCCGCTCGGTGGCATTTGCTTTGGAAAGGTTGAATGTGGATTTTGAGTTGACGGATGAAATAGAAAAAATACAAAAGGCCGATAAAGTTATTTTTCCTGGCGTGGGTGAGGCAAGCAACACCATGAAATATTTAAAGGAGCAGGGTTTAGATAAAGTAATAAGACAACTCACGCAACCCGTGCTTGGCATTTGTCTGGGCATGCAATTGATGTGCGCTTACTCAGAAGAAAACAACACACCTTGTCTTGGCATTTTTGATGAGTCAGTCAAATTATTTAAACCATCCAATAAAGAAAAAGTACCCCACATGGGCTGGAATTCCCTTTCGCTTTCAAGTGGTTGGCTGAATCCCGATCTGAACGAGCAGTTTGTATATTTTGTTCACAGTTATTATGTGCCGGTAAGCAAGCACACATCGGCCATCACCGAGTATATTCAACCTTTTAGTTCGGCCATGCGCAAGGAAAATTTTTATGCCGTACAGTTTCACCCCGAAAAATCATCTGCCGCTGGTGAAAAAGTATTGCAAAGTTTTCTAAACATATCGTAAATCGAAACAAATTTTTCCACATGCGTATCATTCCAGCTATTGACATTATTGATGGTAAATGTGTTAGGCTCACCCAAGGTGACTATCGGCAGAAGAAGATCTATCGGGAAGACCCGGTGGAAGTTGCCTTGGAATTTCAGAATGCAGATTTAGAGAACCTGCACTTGGTTGACCTGGATGGTGCCAAGCAAGGCCACGTGGTAAACTGGGATGTGATACGGGAGATTCAAGAGAAAACTGCGCTGAACATTGACTTTGGTGGTGGTGTAAAAACCGATGAGGAAGTGGAGCAACTCCTCGATCTGGGCGTTCATCGGATAAACATTGGCAGCATTGCCGTGAAGGAGCCTGAAAAGTTTTCGAAATGGCTAAAAAAATATGGGGCTGAGAATTTTGTGTTAAGTGCCGATGTGAAAGGTGAAAACGTTTCGATAAACGGATGGCTCGAAGACACCAAGTTCAGGTTGTTTGACCTGGTTGCTGAATTTGAAAAAAATGGACTTGAATACTTAACGTGTACTGATATTGCCAACGATGGAACACTGAATGGCCCCAATCTCGGGCTCTACAAAAAATTGGTAAAGCGTTTTCCCAAGTTAAAAGTGGTGGCCAGTGGTGGTGTAGGCAGCATGGACGACTTGCGCGAATTAAAATACACAAACGTATATGGTGCCATTGTGGGCAAAGCCCTGTACGAAGGTAAAATCAAGTTGACCGAACTCAGGGAATTTCAAAATTCATAAAGCCAGTCCGTGCTCACAAAACGTATCATACCCTGCCTTGACATTAAAGACGGACGCACTGTAAAGGGAATCAACTTTGTAAACATCCGCGATGCCGGTGATCCCGTTGAACTGGGTGCTGCTTATGCCCAACAAGGTGCGGATGAACTTGTTTTCTTGGATATTTCGGCAACGAATGAAAAGAGAAAAACCTTTGCTGCATTGGTGAAAGAAATTGCCACCCATGTCAATATCCCATTCACCGTGGGCGGTGGCATAACAAGTGTAGCCGATGTGGCTCCGCTCCTCGAAGCGGGAGCCGATAAGGTGAGCATCAATTCATCGGCAGTACAAAATCCTGAATTGATCGATCAACTTGCCAAAGCATTCGGCTCGCAGTTTGTCGTGCTGGCAATCGATGCAAGGAAAATCGAAAACCAGTGGATGGTACACACACATGGTGGAAGCAAAATTGCCGACAAAAAATTATTTTCATGGGCTAAGGAAGCAGAATCACGTGGGGCTGGAGAAATCCTTTTCACAAGCATGGACAATGACGGTACCAAACAAGGTTTTGCGATTGATCCTCTGCTGAAACTTCATGAACTATTGAGTGTGCCCGTGATCGCCTCGGGCGGAGCTGGAAAAAGTCAGCATTTTCTGGAAGCATTTGTTCTTGGCAAAGCCGATGCCGCGCTGGCTGCAAGCCTCTTTCACTTTGCTGAGCTTAAGATACCAGACCTAAAAAGATATTTACAAAATAATGGCGTGCCTATTCGTGCGTAATTGAATATGATAGATATACAAAAATTAGATTTCGAAAAAGCACAAGGACTCATTGCCTGCATTGTACAAGACGCGAAAACAAACAAGGTGCTCATGCTTGGCTACATGAACCGCGAAGCCCTTGACAAAACCCTTTCCGAAAAGCGGATCACTTTTTTCAGCCGGTCGAAGCAGCGGCTGTGGACCAAAGGCGAAACCTCGCGAAACTATATGAGCTTAGTGGATGTAAGACAAGATTGCGATCACGACACGCTTTTGTTCAAGGTAAATCCCGCTGGCCCCGCTTGCCACACCGGAGCCGACACTTGCTTTGATGAAACGAATGAATTTTCTGGGCTGGAGTTTTTGGAAAACATTGTTCAAGAGCGAAAGAACAATCCCCAAGCAGGAAGCTATACCAACCAATTACTGAATGCCGGAATCAACAAAGTGGCACAGAAGGTTGGCGAAGAAGCCATTGAATTGGTGATCGAAGCAAAGGACGACAACAAAGAATTATTTCTGGGCGAGGCCGCTGACCTGATGTACCACTACATAGTACTACTGGCTGCCAAGGGTTTTGAACTAAAAGATGTGATGGAGGTTTTGAGGAAGAGGCATAAGGGTGAATAAATTTTGTGCTTTCAATTTAAGGTGTTCTACCACGAATTCTATGGAAAAAGCTCTGCGACAACTTTCTCTTTCTCTGCGGAAGAAAAACCTTAGTGGCAGTTTATCTTACGCCAAGAATCCACCTTATTATTATTTTGCTTTCGTGCTATGTCAGATGAGAATAAGATAATAAGGTTGATCTATTCTTTATTAACTATTCTGCTACTAAGGTTTCCGTCCTGTACTCACCTTATCCACAACATTCGGTGATACAACCTAATTTAATATGACAGTGCAAGCAACAACGAGAAGCGAAGTAAGTGAGCGAAATTATTACCTCCAAAATAAATTTTATGACTGACTCATCAATAAAGCTAATCGAAGGCTACCCATTTGTTGGATACAGCCCCAAGGCTTTTTCAGAAAGCAAAATGATCGAACGAAGCAGGGAGTTTTATGAATGGACGAGCAATCGCAGATCCGTGCGGGATTTTTCGGACAAGCCAATCCCCCGTGATGTAATTGAAAATATTATCAAGGCTGCATCCACCGCTCCTTCGGGGGCACACAAACAACCGTGGACGTTTTGTGTTGTTGGCAATCAAAAGATCAAAACCGAAATCAGGATGGCAGCCGAAAAAGAAGAACAAGAAAGCTACTCCCATCGTATGAGCGAAGAATGGCTTCAAGACATAAAGCCCCTGCAAACAGATTGGAGAAAACCTTTTTTAGAGACTGCGCCTTATTTGATTATCGTGTTTAAACAAGCTTATAATCTGTTGCCGGATGGAAGCAAGAAAAACAATTATTACGTGAACGAATCTGTGGGTATTGCGTGCGGCTTCCTGTTGAGTGCCATACACCATGCTGGTCTGGTAGCCCTCACCCACACGCCCAGCCCCATGAATTTTCTTGCAACCATTCTCAACCGGCCAAAAAACGAAAGGCCATTTCTGTTGATCCCGGTCGGCTATCCTCACCCGGAAACCTACGTTCCAAAACTTGAAAGAAAACCTATTGGATTGATAGCAGCGTTTTATTGATGTATGTTGAACACCTGATATAAATCATAAAACCAATCAGGAATCGGGTTTAGTTTTGTTGAAGGAAATCGCATGAAAAACCTCCTTCGAAAAAACCACGACTTCTGGACGTACGATCGCAGTATCACGGCTCTATTTATTTACCTGTGCCTAAGTTTGTTTCTATGGTTAACTTTTTCCGGAAACAATTGGATAGAGTTTATCAAACGCGATGTTATTTTTAATCTGATCGTACTGTCGGGCATCTTTGCTGTGCTCACACATTGGAGGCAACAGATCGCTTTCATCCTATTGGACGTAGTGCCTTGTCGGTGCGCATTTTTCATCAGGTTTTTCCAGAACGCTGGCTTCTGATCATTACGTCTGTCACCACCATCCTTTTCCTTAGCATTTTAGTTGGGCTAGTGTTGCGGCATGTGTTCAAAGAAGGGCCCACTAATTTTTACAGAGTACAAGCTGCCATTATCGTATATCTGATCATGGGCATCATCTGGGCAACATTTTACGAAATGATTTATCAGTGGAATCCTGATTCATTTGAATTCATGACACAAAAGGAAAGTGTGGATCACTCCTTTTCCCAATTTCTATA
>JANOQB010000601.1:0-10430 GCA_031422215.1 Cytophagales bacterium
CCTTTCGAATTGATCTTATGATCCTTGCCAACGGCAAAAAAATCTGTTTTTGTTGCTCCGTATGGAGTAACTAAAGCCACTCTTACTGCCCCCTTCTTTCGTAAATATGTTTTTACAACTTCCGAGAGGTTGTGAAAATAATATTGAGGCCCGCCTGTATCGCGACTTTCGCGTTTAGTTTGTTGTAAGTGCATTTCTTTCGATCTAAATGGTGAGGGCAAAGACTCGATCCTTTCAAAATTAAATTACCGATTTTTATTTAAGACTGAAAAATTTCTTCGGGCATAAATTAACCCAGCATCACTTAATTGACACTATTCGCCATCTTCTCCGCAGTCTCGGCAATTTTAAGTTGATTGATAAATTCATCCACCTCACCGTTCATCACGGCTGGCAGGTTATGTTGTGTGTAGCCAATGCGGTGATCGGTAACGCGGCTCTGAGGATAATTGTATGTGCGTATTTTTTCCGACCTATCGCCACTGCGCACCTGGCTTTTGCGCGAAGCTCCCACTTCAGCTTGCTTTTTCTCTACTTCACGTTCATACAGTTTTGCGCGCAACATGACCATGGCCCGTGCCCGGTTGCCGTGCTGCGAGCGCTCCACCTGGCAGGTGATAACAATTCCGGTTGGCTTATGGGTCATCTGAACTTTCGTTTCCACTTTGTTTACGTTCTGTCCTCCTGCCCCGCCTGATCGCGATGTTATCACCTCAATATCGGCTGGGTTTATTTCCACATCTACTTCTTCGGCTTCGGGCAACACCACCACCGAAGCAGCCGAAGTGTGCACTCGTCCTTGTTGTTCTGTGTCGGGCACGCGCTGAACCCGGTGCACACCGGACTCATATTTAAAAATCCCATAAGCCCCCTCACCCTCAATGCTGCTGATCACTTCCTTGTAGCCACCCGCGGTGCCTTCGGTAATATCCAATGCCGACATTTTCAAACCGCGCCTGTCGCAAAAGCGCTGGTACATGCGCCACAAGTCACCGGCAAAGATTGCGGCCTCGTCACCGCCAGTTCCTGCTCGTATTTCCAAAATGCAATTCTTGTCATCGTTGGGGTCCTTCGGCATCAGCAACTCTTTTATGTCGGCTTCCAGCGCTTCGCAGCGTGGCTCTAATTCTTCCAGTTCCATTTTTGCCAGCTCGCGCAGCTCCGCATCTTTTTCCTTTTGCAAAATATCTTTCGCGTGTTGCACTCCATCCAACGCTGTTTGGTATTGGTCATACTTCTTCACCACCTTTTCAAGGTCGCGGTATTCTTTGCTCAGCGTTTGAAATTTCTTTTGGTCCTTTACGGTTTCCGGTTGAGCCAGCAGTTGCCCCACCTCTTCGAAGCGGTACTTTATATCTATCAGTTTGTCTATCATAAAAAAAATGAGATGCAAAGTTAACAAAATAGCGGGCCTGCCTTCCAAAACGCTACGAGCAGGCGGGCTTTGGCCGGGGAGAAGTGAGCACTGTGGTGTACGACACTTTTGTAATGTTGGTGAGTTTCGGCAAGGCCTGCCTGCCGGACAGGCAGGGATAGCCCGGTGGCGCCAAGCCGCCAAAAATATTCTTGCAAACGGACGCACACCCAAACCATGAAACTGCTTTGTGTTTTAATTCTGCTGCTTGTGAAGCACTGCCAAGCAATAGGTTTGAAACAGAAAGGGTGCATTTCAAAATGACACGGCCCAATAATTTCGCCCCTCTGGGGCTGGCTGTATCTGACGACTATTTCTACTACCAAAATTTCGCTCCGCCAACTGGCGGACTTAAAAAGTTCGGTAGGAACGATATTTTGGTAGTAGTGCAATTGTAGTATGATTTCCAAGCCCCCATCGGGGCGACATTTAACTTCTTGTAGGCCCTGCCTTTTTGAAATGCACCCAACAGAACAAACCCTGGCACAATTTTTACTAATTTTAGATTCCAAAATAGTTAGACATAATCCTTAACTCATTAACCTTTCTTCTTATGAAATCAAATCTGCTCTTGTTTGCCATCGCCTCATTGCTGCTTGCCTCATGTAGTTCAGGTCCTTTAGGTCAAAAAGTAAAAGAGCCCTTCCGCGGCAACGCCTATGAATCAAACAACCGGTTTTTCCGCGCTACTGGCAAAGGCGAAAGTTCGCAAGACAATATTGCACGTGGCAAAGCCGACATTGAAGCCAAAGCCCAATTGGCAGGACAGGTAAACACCACCATGAAGCAAGTGGCCGATCAATATTTAGGGCAAACCGAAAATGCCAATGCCGCGGATGTGGCCGATAAGTTTCAAAGCCTTGTGCGCCAATTGATGAACACCAATATTGCCGACCTGCGCAAAATGGGTGAGCAAAAATATTTCAACAAGAAAGAAAACAAATACTCGGTCTTCATCGCTTACGAAATAAAGAAAAATGCCATGTTCCGCTTTATGAAAAAGCAAGCAAGGGTTGACAACACCATCGACAAACGCCAGATGGATTTGATTGATAAAATCTTAGACGAACAAATTAAACAAACGGAAGAGGAAGGAGAGAATTAAAGTAGGCAGCCCGCCTGACGGACGGGCAGGTAGGCAGAATGCAGTTGGCAGGGGTTCGCTTCATATATTAGTCAGCCCTTTGCAACTCAGGTTCTCCTCCTAAAAAATAAATAGCCGGTAAAGAGAATTACCCCAGCAGAAACCAGTAACGTCCAATAGTTCAACCTTCTTGTTTCTACATACATGGTGTGGTCTTTCAACAAAAATTTTATGGAGGGTGGGTTCCAAATAAATTTATTTCCAACAACAGAGTCGGCATTGGTGCGCACTACCTCCCACGGCATGTTTATCACATGGGTGTATTTGCCCTCATTCGCATCCATGATGAAATCCAGCTTCGCTTCTTCAATCTTGTAGAGTTTTTCAAATCGGCTCTTGCTATTGGGTGGCAAGGGTATGCCAAGGCTATCCATCACAGTAAACATAAAATCATCCTTTACATCTTGCTTCTTCGCCAAGTAATCATAAATATTTTCTTTGTGCTTTTTAAGGGTATCCAACCAACGGTTTTCCAAGTTGCTTTCCTCAATCAATTTTACATCCAGGGCAAACTGGGCTTCAAAAATCGCCCGCAATCCATACACATCAAAAATCTTTTTGTTCAGTTCGCTCAGGTGCAAACTGTCGGCTTTCGAAATGGCCGTGCCCTCTGCGGGCAATCTTTCAATGAAGGAATAATCCTCCTTGGTTACATAATCGTCAGGGGGAAATGTCATGCGGTTGATGGCATGGTATGTATCAGAATAATATAGATAGGAATAAAACCACCTGAATTTTTTATCAAACTTACTGCTCACCCGAAATAGCGTGTCGCTTGCGGTCGCCAATTCTGCATTGGCCTCCTCAGCGGAAGCAAACTTTTTCTGAAGGGTGATCTCCCACTTTTTGTCCTTTTCATTTTTATCCTTCACCGAATCTTGCAACCGCCAAATAGAAATTGTCCATCCGTTTTGCGGCCCAATGCCAAGAAAGTTTTTGGTTGTATCTTCTGTTTCAATCACAATTGTTTTGTCGAGCGATCCATCGGTGTGCACATTGGTTTCCATTGCCACCTTGTGCTCGCAAGCACTTATTGCTACGGTAAGGGCAATCGAAAGCAAAATATTTATGGTTGGTTTCATGTGTTAATATTTATTTTTTTTAGGTCACATGGAATGGGCCGGGATTATCATTTTGTTGAGTGTAAAGTTCTTAATGGCCATTTCATTGGTAAATTTGGTTATAAGGTTTTTATAAACCGTTCTGACTTATAATAAGAATATCTTGAAATGGACATGCGCTCTTTCTTATTCTCCCTGGTTTTCAAATGCGATTTTAAAAACGCACTGGTATTTAAGATTGTGCCTTTCTTGATTTCGATGTTGGATAAAGTCTTGGCCTGATTGCCTTCACTCTGCTCTAAAAAAAAGAACACAACCAGAAAAATCGAAATAGAGCTAAATGCATAGCGAACAAAAAGATTGTCGAGAAACGAGATGATCACACCCAGTGGCCGCACGCGTTCCTCGTTCCCTTCAATTGAATTCATGATCCTCTGCGTTAACCGTTGAGGATGTTTGGCCTCAACCTGTATGGCACTGGTCTTTCTTATCCATTGCGATTGCTTAAGAACCTGCGCGGCCAACACATTACAAGATTGACATTGGGAGATGTGATCATCGGTAACTTTTCTTTCCGAAGCAGTCAACTCGCTATAGAGATAAATCCTTTTTTCAAACTCGCTACACTTCATATCGTTGTTATTTTATCTGTGGTTTGATAATAGCTCTTCAATTTTTCGCCTACGCGCTGCCGGGCATAGTAAAGATTGCTTTTTACATTGCCTGCCGACATCGACAATATTGAACACACTTCCTCAACGGGCAGGTCCTCCATATCGCGCAATACAAAAACTGCCTTCTGCTTGGGTGTCAATCCATCGGCTGCCCGTAGTATCATTTCATGCAATTCATTTTGGCGAAGTGGTTCATCGGTACTTTCATTGGCCTCCCCTATCCGATCTACATCAACCTGATTTTTTCTTTGCTTTCCATAAGCCGATTTCAAAAAATCCAAACATAGGTTGGCAACAATGCGATAGAGCCAGGTGGTCAGTTTTACTTCGGGCCGATATTTATGCACGTTCTTCCAAAGCCGTACGAATGCCTCCTGCGTTATGTCTTCGGCATCTTCGGCATTAGCAACAAAACGATAAGCGACCGCGTAGGCAAATGCTTGGTTTTGATCCACCATCACCCGAAAAGAACCTGTATCGCCCCGCATGGCTCTTCCGATAATATCCTGCGTCAATGGTTCGGCCATGAAGTAATTTACCTCTTATACTATGATAAAGTGCTTAGGTCAAATGGAACTTAAAATAACCTTCTTCACCACAACAATAAAATCAGTATTTTTACCTATTGCACCAAGCCGAATGAAAAATATGAAACCTATATCCTTCACGCTTTGCTATTTGATAATGAGCCTCAACCTGGTTGCTCAGGCACCCCGCATCGTAATCAATCCACAAGGGCATTCGGGCAAAATTCACAATTTGGTTTTCACACCAGATGGCAAGCGGCTAATTTCTATTTCGGAAGACAAGACCATTCGGATATGGAGCACTAAAACCGGTGAACAAACAAAAAAGTTTGAATCTCAAATTGGCGATGGATATGAGGGAATGCTATATGCATCGGCCTTGTCGCCAGATGGAAAATTGCTTGCTGTGGGAGGCTATCAGGTGAGCACAGATACACAGAATTATATTATCATTATCGATATTGAATAAGGGGTGCAGGTTGCCACCGCCATTGGCCACGCAGATGTGATCACGAGTTTAGCCTTTAGTTATTCGGGCACTTACCTTGCCAGCGGCAGCCAGGACGGCACCGTGCGGATATGGAAAATGGAAAATTTCCCCTCGCTGCCATACGTCACAACCTTAGATGTGCAACTGCCGGTGTCCAGCCTCAGCTTCAACAAACAAACACAGGACCTTGCCGTGGCCTGCGAGAGCAAAGATGTACATGTGTATGCGTTGAGTGGTTTGCGAAAAGGGGAGACCAAGTTTACGCCTAAGTTATTGCACCGGCATAAGGGGATGGTCAATGAGGTTGCCTACTCACCCGATGGCAGTTTTCTGGCAAGCAGCAGTTTTGAAAATGAACTTATCATTTGGAATACGGATGGCACACACGTGCGGGATTTTGATAAGTTGAAACACCCCATAACAGCATTTGCTTTTTCGTTTGATGGAAAAATACTTGCGGCCCTGGATGAAACGGGGGCAGGTGCCAGCTACACCATACCTACCGGCACCAAGCTCACCGATTTTCAAGGTCATGACAATACCGTTTTTTGTTCGGTGTTCTCACCCACCTTCACCAGCAATTATTCGGTAGCCTCGGCAGGCGGAAACAATAATGAAATCATAATCTGGAACCCCATCAACGGATTGCTGATCAAAAAAATAGAGGGGAAAGGAAGCCCCATCCATCAACTTGCCTTTGGCGAAGGCTATGAACTTTTCTTTGCCCGCGAGATGGCAAAAAATGACAAACCAAATTTTAAAGGCAGCTTCGACTTTTCGTCTTTTGTCATCAATCGCAATCCCGCTAAGGTTTCGGCCATTCAACAGTTGCCGAAAGATATTTTCCAAACAGGCATCAATTCCATAGCCCTGCCCAAAGGAAAGACAATTCAAACCGATGAAGCCATTGATGGCCGCATTTTGGATTTCCGTGCATTGCCCGATGGAAGTGTTGCCGTTGCCAGCGACTTCTCCCTGAAGCTGTTTGATAAAAATGGTTACCTGAACAAAGAGTTTATGGGTCATACCGGGGCCGTTCGCAGCGTTACGGTAAGCAAAGATGGAAAGTACCTTGCCTCCGGTGGAGAGGATCAATCCGTTATCATTTGGAAACTTTCGGAAACAGGCTTCGCGCCAAGCATGCGAAGTATTTATGATACACCGGAGTGGTCGGAATATTTCAGCTCATTGCCCGTGGATTCCTTAACAAAAGAAACAACCAAGAAAGCGTGGGTTGATGTGATTGCTTTTTTGAAGGCGAACGGACAAAAAGTGTATAAAGAAATAGATGCAAAGTTTAAAACCCTGGGTGAAGTTCTGATTCCGTATGCCACACTTTTTATAGCCGATGATAACGAATGGGTTTGCTGGACACCACGAGGCTATTTCAGTTGCTCCTCGGCCGGTGCACAATATTTTGGATGGCACCTGAACCGCGGCATTGAAAAACTGGCCGACTTCTACGATGCCGATCAATATTTTGAAATCCTCTACCATCCCAAAGAAATGGCCAAAAGCATTATTGAAGGCAAACGTGTGGAAGAAATTATGCGCGAGTCTGGCCAGCGGATTTTTGACCTGGGAAAACTTGCGCGCCCTTCTGCGGCCTTCTTTGAAAGTTATACCTCGCTGGACACCACCGACCTGATACATTATGTAAATGGAGAATTGGTGACAAAAGCGCAAACCATGCCTGTGAGCATTGAGGTATTTGATGGGGGCGGAGGCATTAAAGAATTAAATATTTATCATAACGACAAGCTTATCATCAGCGACACCACCATTGTTACTAAAGGAGAGGGCGACAAAGTGGTGCGGGCCTATACGCTGGAAATGACCAACGACATTAACGAATTTAGTGTAAAGGTGCTTAACCATTACAAGGTTGAGTCGCGTGCCGATATTTTCAAACTTCATTATGAAGGCGAGATCATAGCCACTTCTTCATTGTACATATTATCGGTGGGCATCAACAAGTATCAAAATACTGCGTATGAACTGAACTATGCGCAGGCCGATGCGAAGGCGTTTACCGAAAAAATTGTAGAACAAAACAAAGGTATTTTTAAAGCCATCCATAAAACGGAGATATATGATGCGGAAGCAACACGCGGTAACATTTTAAAGGGGTTCAAAAACGTTATTGCCAAGGCCAAAGCCGATGATGTGTTTGTCTTTTACTACGCTGGCCATGGAACCATCGATGAACAACATGGAGGCGCTTTCTACTTAGTGCCTACCGATGTTACCAAACTTTATGGCGACCCTGAGCAATTGGTGAAAAAGTGTATCTCGGATGAGGAGTTAAGAAAAAATCTTACGCTGGTAAAAGCTCAAAAGCAAATTGTTCTCATGGATGCCTGTCATTCGGGTGCAGCCGTTGCCAACATGAAAGTACGGGCCGCTGCCTCCGATGAAAAAGCAATCGTTACGCTGGCCCGGAGTTCGGGGGTTGTTATATTGGCATCCAGTGGCACAAAACAATTTGCCACCGAGTTTGAAACCCTTCATCATGGCACCTTTACCTATGCGTTGTTGGAGGCACTTGATGGAAAAGCCGATAGAGGCGATGGGCAAGTTACCATCAACGAAATAAAATTGTACATGGATGAGCGGGTGCCTGAATTGACGCAACAGTATGGTGGAAGTGCTCAATACCCAACCGGGTACATTACCGGAAATGATTTCCCTATTGCTGTTCCGCATAAGCAATAGAAAAAGTAGGGGAAGGTAGTGGTCACTGGTAGCCTGAGGGTTTTGAACAGTTGTGAGCAAATCCGTTAAAGACCCACTGCTTACAACTGCTTTAGTTCAAATCACCTTCCCCTTCCACCGCCCCGACTTCATATACCAATATGCCATCGAGAACATGCTCATCCAATACACCAGCTCGCTGCCCCAACCCCAACCGATGGAAAGGTTCCACCGCTCCAGCACAAGATAAACGTACAGGCAGTAAATCAAAATCGTGATCAGTTCAATCAACAGGTTCACGCGCGTGTTGCCCGTGCCTGTTACGGCATTGAGCCAGATCGTTCCCACCGACATCATCAACAGCGCCACCGACACAATGCGAACAATGGGCACCGCCTCGGCTATAAACTCGGGGCCTTGACTATAGAATGACAAGAAAAATTGGGGCGCAGCATTTAAAATCACAAACGTAAACAGGGATATGCCCAAGCTCAACGTTACCACGCGTTTGATCAATGGCATTACTTCTTCCGGCTTGCCCTGACCGATCACGTTGCTCACCATCGTGTTGGTGGTGGAGGCAAACGCCCAGCAGAATATTCCGAAAAGCCCAAAAATGTTTCGCATGGTGTTGGAGATGGCCAATGCGCGGGGGCCGTGGTGCTCGATAAGAATGTAAAAATATTCCCAACTGATAATACTGATCGCAAACTGCACAATCAAGGGTGCCGACATAAGGAGTATCAACTTCACTATCGAAAAATCAATTTTCGTCTGTTCAAAAAAGGCAAATGACTTGTGTATCCCTTTATAATGGATCACCGCATAAATTACAATCAGGCCCGATGCCTCCGCCACGATGGACGCATAAGCTGCACCGTTAAATCCTATTGCCGAAAAGCCAAAGTGACCGTAGATCAATGAGTAATCCAAAAAAATATTCACTACTGCTTCGGCCAACGTTCCCCAAACTAAAAATCGTGTTTGGTTGGTGCCCACCAGTAGCGCATTGCGCATCACAAACAGATAAAGAAATGGAAGGCCCCAGATACGGATCAACAAAAAGTCAATGACTTGATTTGCGATGACGGCATCATGAACAAAGGAGCGCATAACCCACGGAGCCAGCAGATAGGTAGCACCAATGCCCAATGCCGCAATGCCCAACGCCACCCATACACCATTGAAAAACAGCTTGCCAATTTCCTTAGGTAAATTTTGCCCGGCCCTGCGCGCAACCAATGCCTGCAAACCGTTGTTGAGGCCGTGGCCGATCACAGCAAAGATGAGATAGTAAACCCCGGTGATGCCCGCACTGGCCAGTTCGCGCTCGCCCAACGCGCCCAGAAAAATATTATTGGTGATAAAATTGATCTGCGGCACCAGCATGGAGAGCGAGATGGGCAGTGCCATAAACAGGATTTGCTTATAGCCCGTGGTTATGCGAAGGTCGGAGTTCATGCCTAAAGGAAATCAAAAAATATTTATGCAAGGTACGAAGTGAATCCCCTAAAGATTATCAGGGTAATTTTTTGGGGGCATGACAAATTGCACTCTAATACAACTTTCATAGGGTTCGCGGGCAATCTCACCTGCCTATCGGCAAGGCAGGCGCAAAGCCGCAATGTTCGCAAAGGCAGACACTACAGTTAATTGGCACCATTTTTTGATTTGGTCTGTAATAAGCTGCGCCAACTTCATAGAGCTAAAAATAAGAAATAGGAAAATCCGATCGAGGTTAATCTTGCAAACAGGAACTACGATTCTAATTTAGTTGGATCTTGCCTGGCATCAAACATTCTATTAATGTAGATCAGATTTCCTTCTGCTCTATAAACAATCAAGTAATTTCCGTGAATTAGTTTTTGATACTCCATTTCAGTTTTTCGATTACTGATATAGCGCGTACCACTCAAGATTTCATTGGTTAGGATATCCGTCTTTGCTACCAGCCTTTCAATAATTTGAAAAGATTTCGCTTCTCCAATAATAGGGCTATTGAAATCATAAATCTTTTGAAGATCGCTCTCCGCTTTGCTTGTCCAGATTACTTATCTCTCCAAGTTTTTATTTTTTCCTTTAAATCCCTTTGGCCCACCAATCTACCTGCTTTGATGTCGTCCTCTGACTCCTGCAACATCCTGTCAAAGTCATCTTTGGTTAAAGGTTTGCCATCGGTGCTGTGGACAAATATGCCTACTTGAGAACTTAGGATAGTATGAATAGCTTGCAAAATCTGGTTGTCTTTTACCTGATCAATAATTTGGTGCAACTCTGACTGAAGCTGTGATGTATTCATACATTTAAATGTTTAATCAAAATTATGGACTCTTTCCTTAACTGTACAATAATTAAATAACCCCCTGCGCTTGCATGGCCTTCGCTACTTTTAGAAAGCCTGCAATGTTAGCGCCATCCATATAGAC
>JANOQB010000602.1:0-2030 GCA_031422215.1 Cytophagales bacterium
ATGGCGAATTGCTTGTTATCTAACGAGGCCGTTCCATTAAATGAGTCCCCTTGAAATGTACCGTTAATGATATACTCCGCTCTCCCCAACCGAAAACTGCCGGTGAGTTTATCCCCTTGAAGGTTTAAATCCTGCAACTCGATATCCCATTGGTCAAATGAAATCACTACGCCTTTGTAAGACGAGTTTTCTTGGGACAGTTTCATTGTTCCGGATAGAACTTCTTTATCCAGAGTTATGGTATAATCCCATGAGCCAATTATTGATTGGTTGTTGCAACTACTAAGGCAAAGCACTGTAGCGATTAGAAGAAAGAAGGATGTGTTTTTCAGTTTCATAAAATATTTTGCCAGTAGATATTTAGAAATCTATTCCATCCCCGATACACTTAAATTTTTTCCCAACCAATACTGATCATCTTTAAAAGCATAAGCACTTGGTTTATAGTCGCCCACTAAATCAACACTGGCTTTCTCGGGCACTGATAAATCAAGGCACCAGAATACACTGTTCACCATCATCCTTCGTGTGCCAACAGCCAAGAGATCGGTAGCGGCACCGAGCGTTGTGGTAAACACTTTTCCTTTTTGTTCGCCCGGGATTTGATAACTCTTGATCCACGCTACGGGCATCATGGGGTCGTTGCGTTTGATTTTGATTTCTTTGCCGGTCGCATCTTTCTCTAGTTCAATACCGGCCACTTCATTATCCGTGAACCGCATACCGTATAAAGGATCGTTCTCTTGGTATTCGCCCGCCCGATTGATCACCTGACCCAATACAATGGGCTGCGAGTCGCCAGGAAGTGGAAGGCGCACGCCATACACATCGGTCGGGCCCCAAATATCACCCGCAGAAATTCCATTGAGGATGGGATGCTTATCCATGCCGGGCGCGGCAACACCCCGTGTGCTTTGGTGCTTGTGATTGCCATGATGTGAAATCCATTTTTCGCCCAATACCAATCGGCCAAATCCGTCCTTCCATTCGTCTTCCCCATTATAATTATTACTGAAGTGTTTCCATTTGGAGGTGGAGTCATTTTTTGTAAAGTTGAATGCGTGTGTAGCTGTTCTTATTCCGATTACAGGCTTGCCGCTTTTCAAATAATCATCTATGTATTTCATTTGATCATCGGGCAGTGCACGGAAGCGGGTGAAGATCACCATCAGATCGGCCGTCTGGAGATTTTCCAATCCTGGAATGTTACGGACATAGTTTGGATTGATGATGCCGGGCTTGGCAGGATCCTGTGCGAACAGCACCGTGCAATTAAAACCATGTTGAGCCGATAAGATTTTTGCCAATTGAGGGAGGGCTTCTTCGGAGCGATATTCCTCATCGCCCGACACTAAAACAATCTTTGGTTTGTTGGGGCTGCCTTCAAAAGTCAGCCATTGCTTTACTTTAGAATTACTTTCTGTTGTTTCCGCTTTTGGTTTACATCCTTCAAAAACAATGAGCGTGATAAAAAGAAAAAGGAAGTGGGTGGCTTTCATGATGTTTTAGTTTGTGGTCGTGAATTGGTTGGGTACGGTTAGTTTTTAGTCAATCCAAATTACCGAAAAATTCTTTTCCAATCATACAAAGATTATGTCGGGAGAAATTTAAAATGTCGTACGTAATTCAGATATCCAGACCCTGCCCAGACCTATTAGGTTTTTTAAACCTTATAGGTCTTCGTTTAAAACCGAATGAAGCAATTGGTGTAGTAGCGCATGCACCACATTTTGAAATGCACCGATTATGTTTGGATTGGAGATGCTCCATGATGCACGAAACATTTCACGGTTGAACAATGCTGATTTGCCATGCCCGGTAATGTGCCATCGCTACCCGATTAATTTTATCCATCACCTCCGTGCTACCAGTATTTAATCCCTTAGCGGAATTTCTGTAACACAATCTTACCATGTAAAAAAAAGATTTGTGGATTTGCCACCCTGTGTCAAAAAAAATCGAGATAATCACCATCCAAAGCACGCGCAGCGACCCCAAAAAAATTAAAATTGTAATTCTACCGCTAAATT
>JANOQB010000603.1:0-1950 GCA_031422215.1 Cytophagales bacterium
TTGTTGCGCAGCACACCGCCTTCACCGCGCACACCTTCCGTGATCAATAAACCCCGAACGCTGGGGGGCCACACCATTCCTGTAGGATGAAACTGAACAAACTCCATGTCTAGGAGTTCGGCCCCGGCATGGTATGCCAACGAAATTCCACCACCCGTACAATCCCAACTGTTGCTGGAAATTTTATATATCCTGCCCATGCCTCCCGTGGCAATGATCACTGCCTTCGCCTGAAACACTTTGAAGAGACCCTTTTCACGATCGTACCCAAAAGCACCTGTTACTTTGTCTTTCTCTTTCAACAAACTGATGATGGTGTACTCCTGATAAACGGAAATGTTTTGGTGTATGGCGTGGTCTTGCAACGTGCGGATCATTTCAAGCCCTGTGCGGTCGCCCACGTGGGCAAGGCGAGGATATTTGTGGCCGCCAAAATTGCGTTGCAAAATTTTTCCATCTTCGGTCCGGTCGAATACCGCTCCCCATGCCTCCAACTCCCTCACACGGTCCGGTGCTTCTTTCGCATGCAACTCGGCCATGCGCCAGTTGTTTAAGTACTGGCCTCCGCGCATGGTGTCGGCAAAGTGGACTTTCCAGTTATCGCGGTCGTCCACGTTGGCCAGTGCTGCAGCCACACCACCTTCGGCCATCACCGTGTGCGCTTTGCCCAGCAACGACCGGCTGATCATGGCCACGGAAACACCCGATGCCGCTGCCTCAATGGCTGCGCGAAGCCCAGCACCACCGGAGCCAATTACCAATACATCGTGAGTGAATATTTCATACATTTTTTGGTGTGGGTTGGTTTGTTGATGCTATTTAAAATATTCTCCAGTCGGTCCAGATGCCCATTGAGCAAAGCCGCACATAAAGGTCTGCGAACATCACTCCGAACAAACTAAACCATGCCCAGTTCATGTGCTTCTTGTTCAGGCAACTCGCACAATTATAAACTTTTCGTTGTACGGGTGATTTTGAAAGGCGGTCTTTAAACCCTCCAACCAAATGCCGGAAACTGTGGCATCCAAAAGTATATGAGCCGAGGAGAGTTACGTTCAGCAGCAGCACCAATGTGCCCACGCCAATACCAAAAGTTTTTTCACCGGAGGTTGCATCAACAAACCACATGGCCTTGTAGGCATCATACGCCAGCAGCGCCACAAACAAAATAGCGAGGTATAAAAAGTAGCGATGCACATTTTGCATGATCAGCGGAAAAGAATTTTCTCCGAGGTATGTTTTGCGCGGCTCGGATACTGCACAGGCGGGAGGGTCGGCCCAAAAGGATTTGTAGTACGCACCACGATAATAATAGCACGTAAACCGAAAGCCGCCCGGTGCCCAAAGTATCAGGAGGGCCGGTGAGAATGGCAATATCATTGGCCACCACTCAGGCTTGGGGCCAAACCAACTGTGGGGCGAACTGCCAAATAGTTCGGGCGAATAAAAAGGAGAAAGATAGGGGCCAACTGCATAATGCTCGCCCTGAAAGGCAGCCCACGTTGCATACACGATAAAAGAAGAGAGGCCTATGAAGACGAGCAATGGGCGCACCCACCATGAATCTTTTCGAGCCGTAACGCCAAAACCCGCCATTAAAATCGTATCGGTTATTTTGATTAATGGTTGAGGTTAGGGAAAATTAAAATGAAAAGCAACAGGGCAAGTGTTGAGTGGGTAGGGGTTTTGGGTATGAACCCATTCCAACCGAGCGATTTCTTTTAGGGCATTGACTGACTATTTCAAAAATTCATGATTTATTTCCATCACTCAATAAATTTTCTGCAAGCATTTTAGCTTGGGTAATTACTGTCTCTACTGCTTTCTCCTGTAAGTCCGGTGGATACCCGTGTAGCCGGAGGATGCGCCTCACATTTCTTCTCAATGCAGATTGAACACTTTCTTTAATTGTCCAGTCAATGGTCGTACTATTGCGGACTGTTTGTAATA
>JANOQB010000604.1:0-2037 GCA_031422215.1 Cytophagales bacterium
TTTCTTCTTCTTTGTCAGTAGTCACACTTTTTTATTTTATTGGTTTTCTTTGAATTTATGTCGACCGAAATTTGTCGGTTTACGCGTATGTGTCCACGAGCCGGCACAATTGCTTGCAACTCGCTGCTTTGCGCATTAAAAATAGCAAAACTTGCGTATATCACTCACAATCTTCGTGCTTTGCGAAACCCCTCACCCAAAACTAACCATCATCTTCCTTATCCTATCCTCAAGTTTTTCTGAAGTCAGTTTTTCGCGTGTGCGGTCCACCATGATGGGGAACGCAAATGGCGTGGGCTTATCGGGCTCGGTAATGATTATTTTTTGATGGGCTATGCGCTCCAATGCTTTGCGCAGCCGCGCTTCCTCCAACTGAAAGTCCATCACTTCTTCAAATGCCTGCAACAAAAGCAAGTTGTGCGATTCGTATTCGTGGAACACATTGAAGAAAAGCTGTGAAGAAGATTGTAAATGCTTTTCTTTTATTTTCTTGCCGGGCAGTCCTTTGAATATCAAACCGGAGATGGCCGCAATGTCGCGGAATTTCCTCCTCGCCATTTCAGTGGAGTTGATGCTGGCCTGAATATCTTTAAACAGGTTTTCACTTCCCAACATATTTGTTTCCACCGCTTCATAAATGGGGATTTCCTGATCCGACAATAATTCAAAACCATAATCATTCATGGCAATGGAAAACGTGATCGGCTTTATTTGTGCCATGCGATAGGCCACCAATGCGGCCATGCCCTCGTGCACAAACCGCCCTTCGAACGGATACATCACCACGTGATATCCTTCATCGGAATGAAAGTACTCGATCAAAAATTCATCTTTCTTGGGCAAGTGCGACCGCTCCCTCTGTAAATCCATAATTGGCCGGAGAAATTTCATCTCCTCATCATTTTCAGTGCTGGTTGCAGCCTGGTCAATCTTCAACCGTATCATTTCACTCATCTGCGAAGACAACGGCATGCGGCCTCCCTGCCACGAGGGCACCCTTCCTGATTTTCGGTTTGACTTGCGCACATGTGCTTCCATCTCTTTGATGCGCACCAACTCCAAACTGCGCCCGGCAAACCAAAACACATCGCCCACGTTCATGCTCGAAATAAAATATTCTTCAATCGTGCCGAGGTATTTGCCGGAAGTGAACTTTACATACATGAGATTATCACCCACGATGGTGCCAATGGAAAGTTTGTGTTTGAGCGCGATGCGGTGGTTATCTACTTTATATACGCCATCAGTCACAATTACTTTCCGATATTCATTGTAGGCTGTGAGCGCTTCGCCTCCGGTGGTAATAAATCCAAGCACCCAATGCCACTCATCATCGGTGATGGAAGAGAAGCTGACAGTAGTTTTTATTTCGGCCAAAATTTCTTCGGGCCTGAACCCATCCGACACAGCCAGCGTGATCAGGTATTGAACCAGCACATCGAACGAACGAAGATAAGGTATGCGGTCTTCCACAATATTGCGGTTCATGGCTTCGCGCAAAGCTGCTGCTTCCGTTAACTCCAATGTATTGGTGGGCAAAAAATAAATTTTACTTACCGCACCGGGCTGATGGCCACTGCGCCCCGCCCGTTGCAGAAAGCGCGCTACACCTTTTGGGCTTCCTACCTGTATCACCGTTTCAACTGGCCGGAAGTCAACACCCAAATCCAAACTGGATGTACATACTACTGCTTTCAATTTCCCTTCGTGCAATTGGTCTTCCACCCAGTCGCGCAATTCTTTGCTTATGGATCCATGGTGCATGGCAATCAACCCGGAAAGTTCAGGAGCTTTTTCTAATATTTTTTGATACCATATTTCTGCAAAGGAGCGTGTGTTGGTAAATAAAAGTGTGGTGCCGCTCTGCTTGATTATAGGGATTACTTTTTCGAGCAGCCGGAGACCCACGTGCCCCGACCACGGCATGCGCTCCAGTTCGTCTGGGAAAATTGAAATAAGCTCCACATTTTTTTTTATGTCTGCCTTTATGGTGCGAAATGGTTTTGTGTGAAAAAAATTACCGAGCAACACGTGCAT
>JANOQB010000605.1:0-4414 GCA_031422215.1 Cytophagales bacterium
CAATAAAATTGATTTTCTCCTTACTATACATAGTGTCATAAATTTTGCAGCATAGCGGCAGACCCGCCCGTCCAGCAGGCGGGTCTGCCGCGAATAGTTGATTAACTTACTCGGAGAAATTGTCAAAATAACTTCGACAAAATGTCAATCGAAAATTGCGAACCTTAGTAGAAAACGGTAAGCCGTAGAACCAGAACCTTATTACCTTATCTTGGATTTTAGTCAACCAATCACATAGGAGGTAATAAGGTTGTCCCTCTTTCTCGCCTATCCCTACTAAGGTTTAGCTTGGACTTAGCAAGTCCTTGTGTGGAAGTGATTTTGGAAATCTTACTCGCGCAGATTCCAACAGAGTAGGATTCCCATCAAAATTATTTTACAACCTGTGTGCTTAATGCGACATCGTTCTAAGTTCTTTTTGATACTTTTGCGCCCGAATTTATTCAACATAAAAACTTAAAAACGGAAACCAAAATGGCAACAAACAGGACTTTTACAATGCTTAAACCAGACGCAACGCTGGCCAATAACACGGGAGCAATCACCAAAATGATTGAAGAGGCTGGATTCCGCATCGTGGCGATGAAGAAAACAAAACTAAGCAAAGAGCTGGCAGGCAAGTTTTATGAAATACATAAAGAGCGTCCTTTCTATGGCGACCTTTGTGCTTATATGTCGAGCGGGCCTATCGTTCCCATGATTTTGGAAAAAGAAAATGCCGTGGAGGATTTCCGCAAGTTGATTGGTGCCACTGATCCTAAGAAAGCAGCACCCGGCACCATCCGAGCGTTGTTTGCCAAATCCATTGATGCCAATGCAGTGCACGGTTCAGATTCTGATGCCAATGCAGAGATTGAAGGCGGTTTCTTCTTTTCTCAATTTGAGAGGTTTTAGGAGATAGAAGTCAGAATATAGAAGTCAGAATATGTTCTCAACATATAGAACTCTTTTGCGCGGCATCAGTTAAGGTATTAAATAAAAAATTTCCCATGCAGTTAGATCACGCCTACTACGAAAAGTTTGAGCACCGCCACAACGCACCGGATGCTTCTCAAATAGCTGACATGCTAAAGATTGTGAAAGCGTCTTCTGTAGATGAGGTTATAGACCAAACCGTGCCGGCCAACATACGCTTGAAAAAACCATTGCAGTTGCCCGCGGCACAATCAGAGTTTGAGTTTCTTAGGGAGTTTAAAAAACTGATGTCGAAGAACAAGATTTATAAATCGTACATCGGCACAGGTTATTACAATTGCATTACACCAGGCGTTATCCTTCGCAATGTGTTGGAAAATCCGGGATGGTACACTGCCTACACTCCTTATCAGGCTGAAATTGCGCAAGGCCGCATGGAGGCGCTGATCAATTATCAAACCATGATCATCGACCTTACGGGAATGGAAATAGCTAATGCCTCGTTGCTGGACGAAGCCACCGCTGCTGCCGAAGCCATGCACCTGCTCTATGCTTCGCGCAAAGCGGACAAAAAAAACGCAAATGTTTTTTTTGTGGATGAAAATGTTTTTCCTCAAGTAATTGATTTGCTCAAAACAAGGTCGGAACCCATTGGCGTGAAATTGGAAACCGGAAACGTAGCTTCGCTCGACATCACCAGCCCCGATTTGTTTGCTGTATATCTGCAAAACCCTGATAACAATGGTGCGATAAAAGACCACACATCGTTTATTGAATCGGCCCACGAGAAAGAAATTTTTGTGGTGATGGGCACCGACCTGATGAGTTTGCTGCTCATGAAATCGCCCGGTGAAATGGGTGCCGATGTAGTGGTGGGCAACTCGCAACGCTTTGGTGTGCCTATGGGTTTTGGCGGGCCGCACGCTGCCTTCTTTGCAACCAAAGAAGAATTTAAACGGCAAATTCCAGGAAGGATCATTGGGATATCGATCGATGCACAAGGCAACCCCGCCTATCGCATGGCCTTGCAAACACGCGAGCAACACATACGGAGGGAGAAAGCCACATCAAACATTTGCACAGCGCAAGTGTTGCTTTCGGTGATGGCCAGCATGTATGCCGTGTATCACGGGCCTGATGGTTTGAGAAAGATTGCAGCACGCATTCATGGGCTTACAAAACTATTGGCATCGGGAGTTGGGGCATTGGGGCTAAAGCAAGTGAACGAGAATTATTTCGACACATTAAAAATCGCTGTAGCGGATAAGAACATTCAGCAAAAAGCAGAACAAGCCCAAATCAACTTCAAGTATTTCAGTGATAATCACATTGGCATTTCGCTGGACGAAACAACCACCGTTCAGGATGTTGAAAACATTATTGTTTTCTTTGGAGGAAACTCCTCCAAGAAAGAATCCATAAACGAAGTTACCTGGCCTGCGTCACTTATCCGCTCGTCAAGCGTTCTTACCCATCCGGTATTTAATTCGCACCACTCCGAACATGAGATGTTGCGCTACATCAAAAAATTAGAGAACAAAGATTTGTCGATGGTGCACTCGATGATTTCGTTGGGCTCATGCACCATGAAACTGAATGCCACCACCGAGATGATCCCGGTAACGTGGCCTGAGCTTGGCCAGCTTCATCCGTTTACACCCATGAGCCAAACCGAAGGCTATCAACACATGATCGCCAACCTCGAAAACTGGCTCAAAGAAATTACTGGCTTCACAGGCGTTTCATTGCAACCAAACAGTGGCGCACAAGGTGAGTATGCAGGCCTTTTGGTGATCAGGGCTTATCATCAAAACAGAAAGGAAGGACACCGGAATATTTCGTTGATACCAGCATCGGCACACGGCACCAACCCAGCCAGTGCGGTGATGGCCGGCATGGAAGTGGTAGTGGTGAAATCGGACGAAGAGGGAAAAATTGATGTGGCCGATCTGAAAGCAAAAGCGGCCCAATACAAAAACAACCTTTCGTGTTTGATGGTGACGTACCCATCCACGCACGGGGTGTTTGAAGAGGCCATCATCGACATCTGTGAAACCATTCATGCCCATGGCGGATTGGTATATATGGATGGCGCCAACATGAATGCGCAAGTGGGATTAACTTCTCCGGCCAACATCGGAGCCGATGTGTGTCACTTGAACCTCCATAAAACATTTTGCATTCCGCACGGTGGCGGTGGCCCCGGCATGGGCCCTATTTGTGTGAACGATAAATTGAAAGATTTTCTGCCTGGCCATGCCGTGGTGAAAACCGGAGGCGAAAAAGCAATCACCGCAGTGTCGGCCGCACCGTATGGCAGTGCGAGCATACTCGCCATATCATACGCCTACATTGCCATGATGGGCAGCGAAGGGTTGACCAACGCAACCAAACTGGCGATCTTCAACGCAAACTATATCAAAGAAAAATTGAACGGTCATTACAAAATACTTTATACAGGCACCCATGGCCGGTGCGCCCACGAGATGATTGTGGACTGCCGCGACTTTAAAAAATCAGGCGTTGAAGTGGAAGACATTGCCAAGCGATTGATGGATTACGGTTTCCATGCACCAACCGTTTCTTTTCCAGTGGCAGGCACCATCATGATAGAGCCTACCGAAAGCGAACCCAAAGCAGAAATGGACCGCTTTGTAGATGCGCTGATCGAAATAAGAAATGAAATACGCGAAGTGGAAGAGGGCAAAGCCGACAAAGAAAACAATGTGTTGAAACATGCGCCACACACCGCATCCATAATCACTGCCGATGAGTGGACAAGACCCTATAGCAGGCAGAAGGCAGCTTACCCACTTCCCTTTGTAAAGGAAGCTAAGTTCTGGCCCAGCGTTAGCCGCGTTGACAATGCCTATGGCGATAGAAATTTGGTGTGCAGTTGTTTGCCGATGGAAGAGTATCTCACCGAAGAGACTGCGAAATAACAAAGGTAATCTGGGCATTGAGGGCATGCGAGAGTGCTCAGCCCAAATTTTCCATGAAGGGTAGAGTAATTCTCCGTGCCAACGCTTGTGCGTATGGACTTCAAAATGATTTGCGGTAAAAAAAGCCATTGCGTAAACACACCTTTTTCGGTTGGATTACTGAAAGTTTGGGTAGATTGAGTGCGTAAATATGTGAGTTAGCCGCAACCCTATGGCGACAGTGCTAACTTGAAACTGACTGCATAAAACGAACAGACACAACACAACTAAAAATGGCAATTACACCGCAACAAATACTGACAGCAAAACAAGTTCAGGACACCGCAGCCCAAGACACGAATCAAACCGTTAGGTTAGTTGCTGGACCGGGGACAGGAAAATCATTTGTTATTGAAGGTAGAGTTCATTGGCTACTATCAAACCAAAATATTCCACCCGAAGACATTATTGCAATATCTTTTACAAGGGCTGCATCAAAATGTAAGCTCCCCATTTTTAGGACAGCATCAATTTAGACAATTTCATTAATAATTGTTGTTATATCCGGTTGTGGAACG